>DASYBA010000510.1:0-6226 GCA_036501005.1 Candidatus Xenobia bacterium
GGCTCTTCGTCGACGGCTGGCATTCGTGGGAGCCGGGTGGGTTCCACCACGACAGCTCGTCGGGGAGCGAACTGGCGCTGTGGGCTGACATGTTGACGTGGCGAAGCCTGCTGGCCGGTTTTCCTGACAGCCACCGCGGGCGAGGCCGGGTGCGGGTAGGCCGCCGGGTCCGCATCCACCACACGGGCGGCGAGCCCCTCTGGATCACCAGCGGCCGCCACCCGTCCCGGCTGCTGGAAGCCTACGCCGGCGCCCGTCGCGATGTCGTCCCCAGAGTGGGTTGGTGCTCCTGGTACCACCACCAGCAATACGTCACCGAAGACGACGTGCTCGCCGCGGTCGCCCACATCCGCCGGCAGTTTCCCGCCCTCGGCCTGGTGCAGATCGACGACGGCTGGCAGAAAGACCACGGGGGGCAGCCGCACGGCGGGGCGGGCGACTGGCTGGAGGCCAATGCGAAGTTTCCCCACGGGCTGGCGTGGCTGGCCGATCGCATTCGTGCGGAGGGGCTGCAGGCGGGCCTGTGGCTGGCGCCTTTCCTGACGACCTCGGAGGCGGAGTTTGCCCGGGCGCACCCCGAGGCCATTCGGGATCCCAGCCAGCCGGTCTGGCTGCATGCGCATCCGTGTCGGGTCGTGGATGGCGGCTACACAGCGGCGCGCCAGTGGTTCCGAGAGCTGGCCGGGCAGTTGACCCAGCACTTCGACTATCTGAAACTGGACTTTCTCTATGCCGGGGCCGACAACGTCGCAGCGTGGAGGCAGGGCATGGCCAGCCTGCGGGAAGGGGCGGGCGATGCCTTCCTGCTGGGGTGTGGGGCGCCCCTGGTCGCGTCCCGCGGTCTCGTCGACGGCATGCGGGTCGGGGGCGACGTGGGTCCGCGGTTCGCCGAGCCGTACGGAGTGGCGGCGGGCGTCCGCGGGGTGCTGGCGCGGGCATGGAGCCATCGGCGCTGGTGGGTGGCCGACCCCGACTGTCTCTTGCTCAGCGCCCCGCTGCACGACGACGCCTGGCTGGCCCACCTGACCTTGGTCGGCATGACGGGCGGCATGATCATGCTCGGGGACGACCTGGGACAGGTGCCTGACCACCGCCGCGCCTGGCTGGAGCGTATCCTGCCCCCGCATGAATACGCCCTGCGGAGCCTGCCGGGGGCACTCTGGTTCCGCACCCCGCAGGCGGTGGTGCTGGCGCTCTTCAACGTGGCGCAGCGGGCGACGTGGCGCAGGCTGCCCATGGTCGCGCTGGGGCTTGATCACGCCCACGTCTATGACGTGTGGGGCGAAACCTATCTGGGGTGGCAGTCTGAAATCCGCGTGCGGGTGCCGGCAGAGGGCTGCCGGTGCCTACGCATCACGCCTGCAGCCGATGGCCCGGTGAGTGGCCAGCCCGGGCACCTCTGGCGCTAGTCGAGGAGGACGGAGCCCACCAGGCCGGTGTTGTCGGGGGCGATGACGAACTTCGCGTCGGAGTTGGTGAAGGCCTGTTGGTAGAAGGCGCCCTTGGTCTTGAGGTCGTGCGACAACTGGTCCTTGGTGAGGTGGGTGAAGCCGTCCTGGCCGGACAGGCCACGGACGTCGACCCCGTTCGGGCTGACGGTTTTCATGAAGGCGTCGGCATTCCGCTGCGTGCGGGCCTGGAAGGCGGCGGGAAAGACGTCCATCCAGTTGGCGGTCTGCTGGTTCTGCGAGACCGTCTGGACTTGCTGGGCGGGCGCAGTCTGGGCGAGACAGTTGGCCGTGGGGCCGCCCAGCACGGCGAGGCCGGCCATGAAGCTGAAGACCAGCGCTGGGCCACGGAGGCTGCGGGAAGAAGAGGTCGTGGACGCTGCCGAGGTCCGCACCGCCCGGGGGGTCGAAACCGCCGAACCCGCATACCCGTCGGGCGTAGCGGCGAGGGTGCCTTCCAGTCGGACGGTCGCCCGCCCCGGGGGAGTCGTGGTGGTGGCCGAGCTGAGGGCGTTCATGACCCTATGGTAGCAGGGAACCCGAGGGCCTGGCAAGCGCATTTGTAAACTGGCGGGATCGAATTTGTAACCACTTCGCAACGTTCCGGCGTTCTGTAGTGCTCCCGCCCAGTCATATCTCGACGCCGATCGGCTGCTTCTTGCGGTTCAGGACGACTCGAGGTAGGCGGGGCCCACCTCCCATGTTTCGGACCAGCCCCAACCGGGATGCCTTCTCCACCATCCTGGAGACACTCTCGGCCTGAAACCTCTCCAAGAGAAAGCTGATCTCCCGCCGCAGCGTACCCATGGCTTGTATCGTTTTGGCCGTCATGGCAGCCGGGGTCAGACCGGCCGCCAGATAGCCTAGCACGATCCATTGCCTCTCCGTGAGCCTCCACTCACTTCGGGTCGGGGGCGAGGCGGGGAGAAGGACCGGGTCTGACAGGCGGGGCAGGAGAGACTCGACCTGCTCCAGGTGCTCGGGTTGGATGGATCGATACAAAGGCACCTTCAGCCCCCAGGTCTGGAGCAGCCGGTGCAAATGTCGGGTGGGATCTGACTGCCACCAGGCGTGATACCCGCAAGCCCGTGTGATGACCAGGGCCAGTCGGGTGCAGGTTGCGGCCGCATCCTCTTGCCAGTGGCGGTTTCGATAGTGGCGAAGGCACCAAGCTTGATGCGTGAGGGCCTGCATCTCGCAGAACCGCATGCCACACGTCCTGGCGATGTCCAGAGCCTTGCTGGCCTGCTCCAGGCCAGTCTCGAACCACCCTTTGGCTTCCGACCACGTTGCCACGGCCAGCCAGCACTCGGCGGCATAGAAACAGCCATCCTCGGCCAGCACCTCTTCCATCTGGCGTTGGGGCTCCCGAACCCGGTGGAGTTGGTTGCAGAGCACCGCGTCGCGAATGAAGGTTCTCAGCAACCACGGTCGCATCTGCGCCGGACAGGTCCGGTAGTCCAGGCTGAAGCGGGTTCCGGCGATGCGGGGGTCGCGGCGCTCGACGGCCACAATCCAAGGCAGATGTTCCAGAGCGACGCCTACAAAGCTCTTCTCGAGGTGCCGTTGCCAAGGGACCAAAGCCCGCAATCGGCCTTCGGCCGAAGCTAGGTTGCCCCGCATGGCCTCGATGACGACCTGGTTCATGATGAGGTGGCAGGCCCCATACCAGCAGCCCATGCCTTGCAGCCGTTCGACACCGCTCTCCAGGGCAGCCATCCCCTCCTCGTGGCGGCCCACCCTGAGGCAGTAGACAAATCCATAGGCTATCGAGGCGGCCGTAACGAACCAGGGATCCGCCGAATGCTGGGCGACCTTGAAGTCCCGTTCCAATGCATCTCCCACCATGTCGGGAGTTAGCCCCGACAACAGGGCACTCACCCCAAGCCATGGACGGCACGAGGGGTGAGAATCTTTGTCGTGGGTGGCCTGGATGAACGCGTCGAACTCAGAGGCCTGGCCGAATCGTCCGTGGCCCAGACCCCACAGTGCCAGGGTCGCGGGCGACTCATCAGACGGTGCGCTGGCCGATCGGGGCTTGCGGCTCTCGATGGTCAATCCCCAACGGCTCCAGATGAGCGCCGCGACGAATCGAAACGCTTCTGAAGACCGCCGGACCTCGGCCGGTGCGCGGCGCAACACGGCAGCCAGTTCCGGGGTCGCAAAACCGGTGGTAAGGCCCTCCCGAGCGAGCGCAGCAACCTCCTCCCAGCAGCCGCCATCCGCCAGAGCCGCGATGCGATCCACGTCAGAACTGTTAGCTCCAGCGTCCCCATCTTTCCTGCCCTACGAACGGGCGAATCCGACCTCGATCGGCTCGGGCGTCATGGGCTTGTCACATCTGGGTTTTCTGTTCCTGCGAAGGGAAACGAAACGGCATGACTGCTGCATGCAAACAAGATCGTTCCCGACCATTGACCCTCTCATCCGACCGACCTTATAATCACTATGCAAAACGGGTGAGGGAGGGTCCTGATGATGCGCCACTCCGGCTCCTGCACATTCGACGACAAAGGTCGGTTGCTGACCATTTCCGTCACGGACCCTGACGGGTCCATCGTGGTCTGCGAGTATACCTGGCACGTGTAAGCCGCCTGTCCGATACGGTCAAGCGCCATTTCTTCGCCCCCGCCCACGCCACGCCACTGGCCCAGTTGACGGGAGAAGGCTGGAGTGGAGACGTGGCCGCCAATCGCTATATGCGAATCCAGGTCCAGGTGGAAGGAGGGGTCGTGGTCGATGCCAGTTTCGCCACCACCGGCTGCGCTCCGTGTATCGCGGCTGGAAGCTTGCTCTGCGAGCACGCCATCGGTCGTCCGGTCAGGGAGTTGCTCAACGTGACGGCCGAGTGGCTGGAAGATGCCCTGGGTGGCCTGCCGCCCGCTCGCCAGTACTGCGCCGCTCTAGCCATCGAGGCCCTGCAGGGCGCCTGCCAACCGGGGAAAGGGGAGGGTTGAGTGGCCACCATCAAGCATCCGCGGTACTCTTCGACCGTCATGGAGCATTTCGCGACACCCCGCCACGCCGGCGTCCTGGGCGGTATGTCCGGGGTCGGCGAGGCCGCCATGCCGCCGGCCCGCATGCGAGTCAGCGTCTTCCTCAAGGGCGGTCGCATCGGACAGATAAGTTTTGAAACCGATAGAACGATTCCCGCCGTGGCCGCCGGCAGCGCCTTGTGCGAGCGGACCTTCCGCCTGCCCTGGCCCGACGCCCTGGCCTATACACCAGAAGCGCTCACCCAGGCGCTCGGCGGGCTCCCAGAGGACGAGCGGTTCTGGTCCGACCTGGCCGTGTCCGCCCTACGCTTTGCCATCACGCAAGCGAGGATATCGCCGATTAGGTCGAGGCTCTCCCGAGAGCCGGAAGAGGAGACGTAATGTCCTCAGTCTACCCAGGGGCCCTGGACAACCTGCCCGACGTCGCCGATGGCGAGGTCATCGAGGCCAGCATCGAAAATGGGCAGAGCGACGCGGTCAACGCTATCGAAACGACTCTCGGCATCAACCCTCAGGGTTCATACAGCACGGTCGCTGCCGCGGTGGTTGGCAAACTTGATATTGCCAGCGCCAACATGACCGGGAATACCATCACGAATCTCGGCACGCCCGTCAATCCAAGCGACGCCGCCACGAAATCTTATGTCGACAATTCGACGCTGACCGTCGACAACAATGGAACTGCCGTAGGCAGCCGCAAGACCATCAACTTCATCGCCTCCGGTGCGGCCACCCTGGCCATCGTCGACAACTCGGCGGCCAACCGGGTGGACGTGACCATCGGAGCCCCGTCCGGCAACGGCACCAGCGGCACCGCCCTGGTGTTCGAAGACGTCGGGTGTACCATCGACGGCGGGGGCACGGTGCCGGTGACGGGCATCAAAGCGTTCCGCAAGATGGACTACGCCGGCACCATCACCGAAGTGGACGTCATTGCCGACCAGTCCGGCAATTGTACCATCGACCTCTACAAGGACACCCTGGCACACCTGCCGGTGAGCCCCACCCAGTCCATTACGGGGGGCAACTATCCGAGTCTCTCGTCGTCACAGACGTCTTCCATGACGACGTTCACGGGCTGGACCACTGTAACCATCAGCGCGGGCGACGTTATCGCCTTCGTATTGAACTCGGCCACCACGGTCACCCGCATCACGGTCAACATCACCATCCAGCGGGCCATCAACACGCTGGGCGGGAGCGTCGTGACGGTCTACGAGACTCTGGGCATCACCATTGACGGCGATGGCGCTGTGCCCAGTACCGGGTTCCGGGCCGGGGCCATCCGTCGGGTGGACTTCAATTGCAACATCACGGGGTGGACTTTGATAGGGAATGGGGTGGGGAGCGCCGTCCTGGACGTGTGGGTGGCCACCAGCTTGAGTTCCGTGCCCTCCATGAGCTCCGCCAATTCGATAACGGGTGGGAGTCCGCCCACCATGTCGAGCGCGCAGACGGCCTCCTCCATCACGCTGACCGGGTGGACCGTGGCCCTGGCGGCCGGAGACTTCGTCGGCTTCAACCTCTCGAGCATCTCTGGCATGACGCTCCTCATGCTCGCCCTCACGGTAGAAAGGACCTGACCGCCATGATCATGCTCTATCCCGAAATCATCCTGGCCGACTCCGTCAGCACGGTCCAATTGAACAGTTCGCAGCCCCAATACGCCCAGCAGGTGCGCGTGCCGAAGTCGGGCAGCATTACCCAGGTCGCCATTCAACTGGGCACCGTAACGACTTCACAGTTGATGGTGGCGAGCCTGCGGACCGTCGACTCTACCGG
>DASYBA010000511.1:0-4140 GCA_036501005.1 Candidatus Xenobia bacterium
GGATTCCCCTCGTCCGCCTGGCTTTCGACCTGCACCAACGCCTCTTTCCCCAGGCTCCATCCGTCCCGGACATGGGCACCACGGACGACGTCGCCAACCACATCATCAGCAGCTATCGACAGAATATTCGAGTGGTGCAGAGTGTATGCCAGGCCTATGGCGTGAAGCCGTACTTCTTCTGGCAGCCGTGCCCGTTCTACCATTTCGACCTGTCCACGCAGCGCCGCACGTTCCTCATCCCTCCGCCCATGTGGGGTCTTCAACAAGACCTACGCCCGCGTGCCAAAGGAGGTGTCTGAGGCAGTTTTCCTGGGTGACCTCATGCAGAACGCCCCGCCCCCTGCCCTGGTGGACAACTTCCATTACAGCCCGGCCTTCAACCGAATGCTGGGCGAGCGCGTCGCCCAGGACATCGGGCGCTAGCAGCCAAAGTTGGGAAATAAGTCAAGGGCGTACCGTTTGGGGCGAGCCCTCGAAGGAGGTCAGAAATGAGCGAAGTCACAATCTACGGCAAGAACACTTGACCCTATACCGTGGCGGCCCGTGAGGATTTCGCCAAACGGAAGGTTGCCTTTACCTATCTGGACGTGACCAGGAGTGAGGGCGACAAGAAACGCATGATCGAACTGTCGGGCGGGCGCCACATTCCCGTCATCGTGCAGAACGGCGAGGTGACGGTCGGGTTCGGAGGCACGTGAGCCATCTGATGACCGGTGGTCACCGGTAACCGCAGGAAGTATAAATTGTGGGGTGGAAGGCCAGCCGCATGGACAGTCTGTCCGCCCTGGAACGGACCCTATGCCAGGAGTTTGCCAGCTTCCGTTTGACATCGCCCCTCGAGCCATGCCCCTGGAGGCCTTCCGCCTGCTGCAAGCCAAGGAGCGTCTTCTGGCGCTGGAGATCGAACGGGACGGACTGCCGCTGTGACGGAAGAGAACCGCCTCGACAACATCCGCTCGGAGTGGCAAGCCGCGGGCGAAGCCGATACCCACCTTGAGGCCTGGTTCACAACCGTTGAGGCGTTGCTGCGCCGCCGAGGCTGGTGGGCGTAACGGGCTTCCTCAACCTCCTCAAGCCCCCCGGGCTGACCTCGGCGCAGGCCGTCAACATCGTGCGCCGACGTCTGGGCGAGAAGCGGATCGGTCACCTGGGCACCCTCGACCCGTTGGCGGCCGGTGTGCTCCCACTGGCTGTGGGCCAGGCTACCCGCCTCATTCCCTACCTGCCCGAGCACGACAAGGTCTATATCGCCGAGGCGTGGTTCGGCCTCGTGACCGATACGCAGGACAGTAGCGGTCGAGTCCTCACCGAGGCCCCCGTGCCCGAAGCCGACCCAGCCGCACTGCTGCAGACCTTCCTGGGCGACCAGATGCAGGTTCCGCCCATGGCGTCGGCCCTCCATCACGAGGGCAAGCGGCTCTACGACCTCTTCCGGGCTGGCCAGGAAGTCGAGCGGCCGGCCCGGCCCATCCGAATCGAACGTATCGAACTCAAGCGATGGCAGCGACCCCGACTGTTGTTCAAGGTCTGGTGCAGCCCTGGCACCTACGTCCGGACGCTGTGCCACGACCTGGGCCAGAAGCTCGGCTGCGGGGCCTGCATGTCCTTTCTCCTTCGTACCCGCAGCGGTGCTTTCGAAATCGAAGACGCCGTCGCCTTGGAAGAGGTGGGACCTTCGGCCTTGACCGATGCCAACCTCGCCCTGGGGCACCTGCTCCCCCTCACGCTGGATGGGGCCCAGGCGGTCGACGTGGGCCACGGGCGGGCGTTGGAAGTCCCCGCCCCGCCGGGTCTGGTTCGTCTTTTGGACGGCGAGGGCCGTCTCCTGGCCGTGGCGCGCTCGGAGGGTGGGCGGGTCCACCCGCAGTGCGTGTTGAACCTCTGACCCATGCCCATCCGCTTGCGGCTGAGCGCCCAGATCGCTGCCATCCTGTCGCTCTTGTTTCTCCTGGCGGTCGGGTTGATCGCTTATTTCAACCTGACGATTCTCATCCAGGTATTGGAAGGCAATGCCCGGTTGCAGTATCGAACGTCGGCGACCGACGCCGCCGCCCAGATCGACGCCCAGGTGCCCGTTGCGGCCCACGGCCTGTCGGATTGGAAGAACGCCAGCCGCGAGCTCCTGCCGATCTTCAACCGATTGGGCAACGTGCAAGTCTTCGAGATGTACGACACCCACGGCAACTTGTTGTGGGATTATACGGTCAACCATCGCACGGCTATCGATCCAACCCACTACATGGAGAAGATCAGCTCCGAGAGTCGGGACTGGGGCGAGTTCTGCGAGGTCGACAATGCCCATCGCTTGCGGCCGGTGGCGGCCGGCGACTATGCCACCACCGAAATGATGACCTACGAATACTACCACACCGTGCAGTCGCCCAAAGGACCGCTCGGCGCCTACCATATTTCGTTTCTGGTCTCGGAGATCTTCGAACGGGTCCGCCTCGTCTTTTTTGGTAACTTGTTGTTGGGCCTGGTCTTCGGTCTGACCGCCATTGTCGCGGTGGCATGGTGGGCGGAGTACGCCATCCACCGCCCCCTCAACTTTATTCTGCAGGCCCAGGAGCGGCTGGGCAAGGGCGACTTCGAAACCGTCATTCCCTTCGGCGAGCCCTCCTCGCAAAACGAGATCGCCACCATCTCCGGGTCCTTCAACCAAATGACGACACAGCTCTCCCGCATCCAGGAAGAGTTGATGGAAAAGTCGGAGCGGCTCATGGAAGTGAACCAGCAGTATCGACAACTCAACGAGAGGCTGGAAGGCGAGGTGGAGGAGAAGACGGAAGAGCTGCGCGAGTTCTTCTCGCTCATCACCCACGAGTTGAAGGTGCCGCTGGCCGCCATCCAGGGCTATACCCACCTCATGCTCCAGCCCCGCACCAGCGAACTGACCGACAAGCAACGCAAGTACATGCAGAGCATCGGCACCGCCACCTGGCATCTGCTCGGCCTGGTTCGCAACATGCTGGATTCTGTCAAATACGATGCCGGCAAGATGCAGTTCTATTTCGATACGTTCGACCTGGCCGAGCTGGCGAGCGAAGTGGAAAGCCAGTTGACCCCCGCCATGGACGAACACCGGGTCTCGCTCCGGTGCCGCATCGGTCCAGGCTGCGAGACCCTGTACGGTGACCGCACCAAGGTGGGACAGGTGCTCATCAACCTGATCAGCAACGCGGCCCGCTTCTCGCCGGCCGACGGCGAGGTTCAGGTCGAGGCCGTGGAGGAGGGGGACCGCGCCCGCTTGACCGTCACCGATCACGGGCCCGGCATCGCCGCCGAGAATCTGCCCCATCTGTTCGACAAGTTCACGCAGTTCGGCACGGCCGATGCCTCCGGGCAGGGGCTGGGTCTGGGACTTTACATCGTCCGGCGCATCGTTCAAGGCCACGGGCAGACGGTCGAAGTCAGCAGTGAGGCAGGCCAGGGGACGATCTTTACCTTCTGGCTGGCGAAAAGGTGCCCGCAGGCCGAACCCCTAATGAAGGGGTCGTGATTCGGGTGGTCATCGTCGACGATCAGTCGGTGTTTCGGGAGATGCTTCTGGCCACCTTGGCAGAGGAAGAGGACCTCTCGGTCGTCGGGCAGGCTTCCAATGGTGAAGAGGCCATCATGGTGGCGGGTCAGGTCGCCCCCGACGTCATGCTCATGGACATCAACATGCCGAAGATGAATGGCATTACCGCGACGTCGGCCATCGTCAAGTCGCACCCGCAAACCAAAGTCGTCATCGTGACGGCGTTCGACGACGATACCTACGTATCGAAATTGATCGCGGCCGGCGCCACGGGCTACGTCTTGAAGGAGAGCTCGCCCGCGCAGATTGTGAAAGCGGTGCGGGCCGCCCACTCCGGAGAAGCCATCATCGAGCCGCGCCTTCTGCCCAAGATCCTCAAGGAGTTCTCCCGTCTCAAAGAGGACAGTCGGCCCGGCCCTGCCCCCGCCGTCGGCGCACTCACCGATCGGGAGCGTGAAGTCCTGGTGCTCATCGGCAACGGCCGCAACAACAAGGAGATCGGCGAGAAGCTCTTCATCAGCGAGCCGACCGTGAAGACGCACGTTGCCAACCTGATGCACAAGCTCAATTTCCGCGACCGTATCGAAGCTGTCATCTTCGCCATGAAAAACGGCCTGGTC
>DASYBA010000512.1:0-9625 GCA_036501005.1 Candidatus Xenobia bacterium
CCAGCTCACCGGGTTGGAAGACGACCATGCGGGTCTGATACCCGTCGTGCACGAGGTAGATCGGTCCGGGATGGTAGGCTCGGGGCACCACCACGGCGGCGTCCTGTCGTGGGAGCGGGCTGACGATTTTGCGCATGCCCGCGACCTCGATGACGTCTCCCTGCGCGCCATCCAGGGCCAGGGCGGCATCGGTGTAGATGCGGGCGTCGTCTGGCTGCACGTTGAGCACCAGCGTCCGCGACAAGCTGAAGACCGTGCTGCTGTTGAGCAAGGGTTGATGGGTGCCGTCCTGGTAGTGCCAATTGCCCTGCGGGTCGGCCCACACGGTGAGGTCCCGGGCGTCGAAGGGCGGACGTTCGATGCGATAGTGATGGGGGGCGCTGCCCTCCAAGGACAGGTGCAGCTTGCCCGTATCGCTGTCTGCAGCGGTGTCCAGGACCTGCCCGCCGGCGTCGACGTCCTTGAGGACGGCGCGGCCGGGCACCACACTGAACTCCACAGAGCCGGCCAGGGCCGGGGCCATGAGCAGGAAGGCAAGGGCCAGGACCAGCCGAAAACGCACCAGGGGACAAGCTTCTAAACCGTTTCTAATGCTCCCTTCCGAAGCAGTCGGGGCGGGACTTCATGCCATCCGGCCGAGCGCTTTGCTGACGCCGCCCCTTGAGCCTGCTGGGAGATGAGTTATGATGTATAAAATGGCATGAAATAAGGATGAGAACGGTCTAATCCGCGTGGAGGCAAGGGTCATGAGAGGTCGATGGTTGGGTTTGGGTGTCCTGGCGCTCAGCATGCTGAGCCCCTCGACGGCGCACGCGACCCTCGTGCAGGCGGGACCGCAGGTCAGCTTCAGCGGCACGGTCCAAGGCATCTCGCCCGATACCGTGGCGGTGGGAACGCCGAACGGCACGGTCCTCGTCCCGGTGTCGGATGCGTCTTTCATGGTCGACGGCATGCCCTTCTCGGCGGCCTCGCTGCCGGCGGGCAGCCCCGTGACCGTGCAGGTGCCCCAGTCGCTGGAGCCGGTCTTGACCTTTGCGGGCCTTCAACTGGAGACCGACCCGGTGGAGAGCAATGGTCTGGCCAACACTTCCTTTGCCGACTTCCTGGCCATGCCGTCGCAGGCCGAGGCCGAGTTTCTGACGCCGGCCCCGCTGCTGCCGGAGCGAGTCGAGGTGGCGCTGGCCACCCACCCCAGCATGCCGCCGCCGTCCGTGGCCCTGCCCATGGGGGTCGCCCCGCCCGCGGTGCCCCCCGTCGTGCGCGCGCAGATGGCCATGATTCCGCTCCGACCCATGGCCGCGACGCCGGGGGCCCTCATCAAGCGATCCGCCCCCATGCCGGTCGTCGCCCAGGATGAAGAGTACCTGCCCGACATGCCCGACTACCGCGATCCGCTGGCGAATGGCAGTGGCGGCTTCAGTTCCGACGATCAGAACCCGTCGGGAGACCAGGTCGCTTATTCGAACCCTGGCCAGGAGGCGGCTTTCCCAGACCCGGCCGTCGATCCGGCGGCCCAGCCCTATACGCCGTACCCCTCCTACCCTTCGTATCCGGACCCGTCTGGCTATCAGCAGCCCTATGGCTATCAACAGCCGTACGGCTATCAGCAGCCTTCTGCCTACTACCCTCCGTCGCCGGTGCCGTATGGTTATGGCATGCCGTATCCGACCATGCCGACGTACGGTTACTACCCGATGCCGGTCTATATGCCACAGCCCGTTCCGGTGTATCCGAATCCCGTGATCGGGCTGGGGTACAACGCCTATAGCGGATTCAGCGCCTCGCTGGGGTTCAATATCGGTGGGGTGAATATCGGATTTAGCACGGGCTGCCCGGCCTATGCGTACAGCATGCCCTACGCGGTGCCGGTGCCTTACCCGGTGGCCTGTAACCCGTGGGGGTGTCCGCCGGTTTCCGTGTTCCTCGGCTTCAACAACTATGTGCCCGGCTACTGGAATCCTATCGAACCGGTCCTGATCGGCGGGGGCTGGGGCTGGCACCCGTGGGGCTGGGGCGGCTGGCAGAGTGGCTGGGGCGGTGGCTGGCATGGCGGTTGGGGTGGCGGGGGCTGGGGCAACAACCAGGTCGTCGTCAACAACAACTACTTCAATGCGCCCAGCTACGGTGGGTTTGCGCCCGCCAATGGCGGCTTCGCGCCGACCTTCGGGGGCTTCGCAGGATATCCGGCTCGCGGCATCACCCCAAGCGGTTTTCCCACCATGTTGAACCCCATGCAGCGGGCCGCCCTGGCGACCGGTGTGGCCACCGGCACGGTGCTGGCCGGCACCCACGCCCTGCACGCCTTGGGCTTCCATACGCCGCCCCAGGGACAGACCTTGGGGGGCAACCGGGCCATCCGCATGAGAACCGGCGAGGCCCCGTCGTACCGTCCGACACGTTCGTTCAATCGCACCGCAACCTTCAACCACCCCCCGGCCACGTACAGCCCCCCGGCGACGCATCGCCATCCCGTCCCCTTCAGCCACCCGGCGACCTTCAACCGCCCCACCGCTTTCAACCACTCGGCGGCGTTCAACCGCACGGCCACCTCCAGTCATGTCAATCGAAACCTCTTCTCATCGCGACCGGCGACCCGGCCTGTCAACTCCGGCCTGTCCCACTACATGCCACCAGCCCAGACCTTTCATGGACAGCCTCGGGTGAATCCCTACGAGACCCACGTCATGCCGCAGTCCCGCTTCCAGCCGCAGCACTACAATGCTCCCGTGCAGCAGTTCCGTCAGCCGCGGTACCAGGCTCCGGTGCAGCAGTTCCACCAGCAGCCAGCGTATCACGCTCCCGTGCAGCAATTCCAACAGCCCCGGTTCCAGCAGTTCCAACCACAGGCCCGGTATCACGCTCCCGTGCAGCAGTTCCAACCGCCCCGATACCAGGCGCCGCCGCCGCAGCAGCACTTCAATCAGGCCCCGGTTCGCAACTTCACGCCCCAGGCCTCTCGGCAGGAGCATCAGAGAGATCATTAGGAGTTCAGGGCAGTAGGGTCGAATGGCGGGGCATGGCCAAAGCAGCCGTCCTGACCCATCCTGATTTCCTGCTGCACGGCTCTGCCGAGCACGTCGAACGGCCCGACCGGTTGTCATCCATCCTGGCGGCGCTGGATCGCGCCGCGGTGCCAGGCCTGGAGCGCTTGACGCCGACCGAGGCGACCTTGGAACAGATCGGGCGGGTCCACCCTCCCAGTTATGTGAATCGTCTGCAGTCGGTCTCGGAGAGCGGCGGCGGGTGGATCGATGCCGACACCGTGTTGAGCCGCCAGAGCGCCCGAGCAGCCCGACTGGCGGCCGGCGCGGCGGTCTCCGGCGTCGAGGCGGTCACCCGGGACGGCTACGACGTGGTCTTCTCGCTCTGCCGGCCGCCGGGACACCATGCGCTGCCGCAGACCGCCATGGGGTTCTGCCTGCTCAATAACGTCGCGATCGCCGCTCGACACGCGCAGCAGGCGCTGGGCATCGAGCGGGTCATGATCGTCGACTGGGACGTCCACCACGGCAACGGCACCCAGGACGTCTTCTACCACGACCCAGGCGTGTTGTTCTTTTCCGTCCACCAGAGCCCGCTCTATCCCGGCACGGGGCTCATCCGGGAACGAGGCGATGGGGCCGGTCTGGGCACGACCGTCAACGTGCCCCTGCCGGGCGGTCTGGGAGACCCCGAGTACCTGCAGGTCTTCGAGCGCATCCTGCGGCCGGCGGCGCGGCAGTTCAAACCCCAGCTCATCTTGGTGTCGGCCGGCTTCGATGCCCACCAACGCGACCCGCTGGCCAACATGAACGTCAGCACCGACGGCTTTCGCCAACTGGCAGCCTGGGTGCGGGCGCTGGCCGAGGAGACGCCGGCCGGGGGCAAGGTGGTGGCGGTGTTGGAAGGAGGCTACGACCTCCAGGCCCTGTCGGAATCGGTGGTGGGCGTGCTGGAAACGTGGACGGCGCCGTCCGCCCCTGACCTGGGCCATGCGGAGCCCGACGCCATCGCCCCCGCGGCCCGCCGGGTCATCGAGTCTATCGAACCGACCCTGGTCTGACGGCCAGGGCCGGCTCCCCCGTTCCGCGGATCCGCCGCCCCGAAAAATCCGCCATGATAGGGACCCAGGAGGCCAGGAAACGATTCTGGCGACCTGGTCGTTGTACGATTGGAGGATACCGATCCCATGGAGTACCCGGATTTCAGCGCCACCGTCCAGACGGTGCGCAACAGCGTGGTGGCGGTGCACGGCCGCCAGCGTATGCCCTCGAGCGGCTTCTGCTGGCAGGCATCGGTGGTGGTGACTGCCGAGCATACCCTCAAGCGCGACGATGACCTGGAGCTGACCCTGCCCGGGTTGGCGCGCGCGCCGGCGACCCTGGTGGGGCGCGATCCGGGCACCGACCTGGCCGTCCTCCGCACCGAGGCTCCCCTGACCCCGCTGGCTCGCGCACAAGGCTCGCCGCAAGTGGGCCAGTGGGTGCTGGCCGTCTCGCTCTCGCCGGACGATGGCATCGCCGCTTCCCTGGGCATCGTGAGCGGAGTGGGGGGCCCCTGGCGTACCTGGCGGGGCGGCCAGGTCGACGCATTCTTGCGGCCCGACCTGACCCTCTACCCGGGTTTCTCGGGGGGGCCGCTGGTCAGTCCAGCCGGCCACGTCATCGGCCTCAACACGTCGGCGTTGTCCCGCAGCATGAACCTGACCATCCCCGTGCAGACCATCGAGCGGGTGGTGAACGACATCCTGACCAAGGGCAGGGTCTCGCGAGGATACCTGGGCGTGGGCATGCAGCCCATCCACCTCCCCCCTCGCGTGCAGGAGAAGCTGGGTCTGACCCACGGCGGGGGCGTCATCGTGGTCACCGTCGAAGATGACAGCCCGGCCGACCGTTCCGGGGTCGTCGTGGGCGACATCCTGACCGTGCTGGCGGGCCAGCCTGTGCACGAGACGGAGGACGTCCTGGCCTTGCTGGGGCCCGATGCCATCGGCCAGAGCTTGCCGGCCGTCCTGGTTCGAGGGGGCGTTCGACACGAGCTGGATTTGCAGGTCGGCGAACGACCGAACCGCCGTGGCTGCTGAAATCTCGGTGCCAACCGCCCTGGAACGGCGGCCTCGCCTGGTGGTGGCGGCCTCGTCGGTGGTGAGTCGCGGCGGCCTGGAGGGCGTGATCCAGCAGGACCCGTTTCTCCTGCGAGTCGGCACGGCTTCCTTGAAGACGGTGCGCGATGAGCTGGCGGCTGCCTCGCCCGACGTGGTGCTGCTGATGCTGGAGACCGGCGAGACGGAGGTCATGGGGGAACTCTCCGCCTTGCCCGCGCCCCCGCCGGTCGTGGTGCTCACCGAGGAGCTGGGGAGCTGGGTGCAGACCTGGCTGAAGCACAGCGTGCTGGGGCTTCTGCCGCGCCACGCCGACTCGCCGCAGATCCTGGCGGCCCTTCACGCGGCGGCGCAGGGTCTCAACACGCTGCATCCGCTCTTTGCCCCCAGTCTCTCGCCGTCGGCCCCGCCCGGGCCCCGACCGTCCATGGGCAGCAGCCTGTCGCACCTGACGCCCCGCGAGGTGGAGGTGCTGGGCATGCTGGCAGAAGGGCTGGGCAACAAGATCATCGCTGACCGGCTCAAGATCTCCGAGCACACCGTCAAGTTCCACCTCAGCTCCATCTTCAGCAAGCTGCACGCCGGCAGCCGTACCGAGGCCGTCACCATGGGCGCCCGCCTGGGGTATATCGTCATCTGAGCAGGAATCCCGTCGGCTCCGACGCAAACGGTCGCTCCCCATACTGCCAAAGGAGGCTTACCCATGCCGCCCAAACCCTATGAAGATACGGCAGGCCTGAAAAACTGGAACCAGAACGTCATCGATGAGTTCAAGGCCAACCAGGGCAAAGTCGGTGGCCCGTTCCAGGGCGCTTCCATGCTGCTCCTGACCACCACGGGCGCCAAATCTGGCAAGAAGTACACGACGCCCCTGGTCTACATGGCCGATGGGTCTCGCTACCTCATTTTCGCCTCCTACGCAGGGGCTCCCCAGAACCCCGCATGGTACAACAACATCGTGGCCCATCCACGGGTTACCCTCGAGGTGGGCACGGAGACCTTTGACGCCCAGGCCACGGTGCTGCAGGGGGCCGAAAGAGATCGCCTCTTCCAGCAGCAGGCGGAGCGAGCCCCGCAGTTTGCCGAATACCAGAAAAACACCGACCGCGTCATTCCGGTGGTGGCTCTGGAGCGCATTCGCTAGGAGGAGACCCGCACGTCGAACTGGGCCTTTCTGCTTCTGCGCATCGGGGCCCGTCCTCACGCCAGCAGGACTGGCCGGCGGGCGCTAGGAATGTGAGCGCCCCCCAACCGGCAGAGGAGGTTCCATCATGGCCAAGTACCTGGCGTTGTTCTCATTGGAAGCAGAGGCCGTCCACAAATTCATGGACCACGAAACCGACCGCGCGACGGTGGTGCGCAAACTGGCGGAGTCGGCCGGCGGCAAGCTCGACGCCTACTATTTCATGCTGGGCAAGTACGACGGCGCCCTCATCGTCGACCTGCCCGATACGATCACGGCCATGGCTTTCTCCATGGCTATCGATAGCACGGGGACCATCAAACATATCGAATTGCACGAGATGATCCCGTCCGACAAAATCCATCAGGTCGTCGAAAAGGCGAAGCAGTTGCTGCCCAAGTACCAACCCCTGGGGGCCTGACCACGACCTGCCCAGAGGCCGCGTATTGTCGGATGTCGAAAGCATATCAAGATGCAGGAAGAGGAAGAGCTCGGGCAACTCGGCTATGCCCAGGAGCTGTTTCGCAGCATGGGGGGCTTCTCCAACTTTGCCCTGTCGTTCTCCATCATCTCCATCATCACAGGGATTATCGGACAGTACGACTACGGGTTGAAGATGGCGGGACCGGCGGAGATGGCGTTCGGCTGGCCGCTGGTCTCGGTCTTCACCATTTTTGTCGCGGTGAGCATGGCCGAACTGGCCTCTGGCTTTCCGACCAGCGGTGCCATGTACCACTGGTCGCTCAAGCTGGGCGGCCCTGGGCCGGCCTGGTTTACCGCCTGGTTCAACATCCTCGGCCTGGTGACGCTCATCGCGGTCGTCGACTACCAGTGCGCCCAGTTCCTCATGCCCGTCATTACGCCGGCGACCGGCATCCAGGGCACGCCGCTCAACACCTATCTGCTGTTCCTGTTGATTTTGCTAAGCCATGGGCTCATCAACCACGTCGGCATCCGCCTGGTGTCGTGGCTCAACGACCTGAGCGTGCCGGTCCACATTCTCGGCGTGGTGGTGATCGTGGGGGCCCTGGTCCTGACCGCCCACCGGCAGCCGCTGGGCTTCTTCGTGCAGCCGGGACCGCCGCTGCCGGGGCACACCTGGGGGTACGGCTTCGTGCTGGGCCTTCTCCTCGCCCAATGGACCCTGGCCGGTTATGACGCTTCCGCCCAGGTGTCGGAGGAGACCGTCGATCCGCACGTGCGGGTGCCGTGGGGCATGGTGCTCTCCGTCATCATCTCCAGCGTGTTCGGATACATCCTGTTGCTGGCGCTGACGCTGGCCATTCCCGAGATCTCCAAGGTGCTGGACGTGACGGACGCGGGCACGCCGGTCCCCGCCGTGACCGTGATCCTGCAGACGGCCCTGGGAAGCTGGTGGGGGCGTCTGGTCTCCCTGCTCGCCCCGGGCGCCATGTGGTTCTGCGGTCTCGCCAGTGTGACCGCGCTCTCCCGCACCATCTTTGCCTTCTCCCGCGACGACGGCATGCCGCTGGCCGTGCACTGGCGCCGGGTATCGCCTCGTTTCGGCACGCCCTCGAGAGCCATCTGGCTGGTGGTCGGGTCAGCCGGCGTCCTGCTCATTTTCAGCGCCCGCTCGCCCGAGGATGCCGCCAGCACCCCAGCCATCGTCGGCAGCATCAGCGTCATCGCCCTGTACGTGGCCTACATCATGCCGGTGGTGCTCAACTGGCTGAACCGGCGGCGGGGCGGCCTCGTACTGAGAGGTCCCTGGCATCTGGGCAACTGGAGCCACGCCGTCAACACCGTGGCCATCGGCTGGACCGTGTTCATCATCGGGGTCCTGGCGGTGGCCAACGATTTCATCGCCGCCAAGACCCTCGCCGTGACGCTGGTAGGACTGGGCTTGTGGTACGGCTTGCGCGAGCGCCACCGCTTCACCGGCCCCGCCTGGGGTCACGATGCCTGAAGGCCGGGTGCGGTGGGGCATGGCCCTGCTGCTCGGCCTGGGGGTCGTCATCTCGTACTTCGACCGCATCAACATGTCGGTCGCGGCACTGCCCCTCAGCCAGGCCTACGGACTGAACGGCCAGCAGACAGGCCTGCTCTTGTCGTCGTACCTGTGGTCCTATGCGCTCATGCAGATTCCCGTGGGGGCGCTCCTGGACCGCTTCGGGGTGCGCCGCCTGCTGGGTGGGGCGACCTTCCTGTGGGCCCTGGCCACGCTCGCCACGTCCGCAGCGCCGACGCTGCCAACGTTGATCCTGGCGCGCGTCCTGCTGGGCGTCGCGGAAGCCCCCGCGTTTCCCGGCGCGGCCAAGGCCGTCAGCCTCTGGTTTCCCCGCCAGGAGCGCGGGCTGGCCACCTCGGCCTTCGACGCCGCCGCCAAGTTCTCCAACGTCATCGGCACCCCGTTGGTGGGGGCCGTGGTGGGGTGGGCCGGCTGGCGGGCCGGATTCTGGATGACGGGCCTGCTGACGGCTGCGTATGGCGTGCTCTTCTGGCAGCGCTATCGAGACCCGGTCGACCATCCCCGGCTGGAGGCGTCGGAACGCGCCTACATCGCCGCCGGCGGGGGACAGGTCGAGGCCCGCGCCGCCCTCCCGGCCCTCGCATCCATCCGCTACCTGCTGGCCCAGCGCCCGGTCTGGGGGCTGATGCTGGGCTTCGGGGCCTACGGCTACTCGTTCTACATGCTCATTTCGTGGCTGCCCACCTATCTGGCCGAGACCTTCCACATGGATGTCCTCAAGTCTGGGCTGTACACCGCCGTCCCATGGGGCGTGGCGACGGTCACCGACGTCGTCGTGGGAGGATGGCTGGTCGACCGACTCATCGCCCAGGGCCACGATGCCACCCGTGTCCGCAAGACGCTGCTGGCGGCGGGGATGTTGCTCGGCCTGGCGGTGGTGGGCGCCGCTTTCACCCATGATCCCCGGGTGGCCGTGGCCTGGATTGCCGTGGCCCTGGGCGGGCTGGCCTTTGCCGCCCCGGTGGGGTGGAGCCTGCCCGGACTGATCGCCCCCCCAGAACTTGTGGGCACCCTCGGGAGTCTGATGAACCTGGCGAACAACGCCATGGGAGCCCTGTCGCCCATCGTGACAGGCTGGGTGTACGACAAGACCGGCTCGTTCGCGATGGCCTTCGGGGTGGCGGGAACGATACTGCTGCTGGGCGTGATCTCGTACTGGACGCTGCTGGGCCCCATCCAGATGCTGAGGTCTCCAATCCAGGAGCCCTGACGCCAGGGGAGAAGGTCAATTCAGATGCATACGGTCGGTGAAGTCCTCGAAGGGCGGTACCGCATTGAAGCGCTGTTGGGGCAGGGCGGCATGGGCGGGGTGTACCTGGCGACCCACACGGGCTTGCGATCCAAGGTCGCGGTCAAGGAGATGACCATCGAC
>DASYBA010000513.1:0-2695 GCA_036501005.1 Candidatus Xenobia bacterium
CGGCCTAAATAGCTCCCCGCAACGGGGAAAGTAGACGGGGTCTGTACAATTGAGTAGAGCCACTCATGTCCAGCACCCGGAACTCACACCCATGACCCGCAGCGTCATCCTCGACGCCCGGCCGCGCCAGGCGTTGCTCGACCGATACCGCAAGGACCCCGACCCCGAGGTCCGCTTCCGCGCCCACATCCTTCTGCTCCTGGCCGAGGGCCACACCTGGGCCACCGTCGCCACGCTGCTCTTCTGTAGCTCCCGGACCATCGACCGCTGGGTCAAGCGGTTCCATGAGGAGGGGGTCGATGGCCTGGCCGGGCACAAGCCCGGCCGCCCCGTTCACTTCGCCGCCTCCTGGGTCGCCCTCGTCGTCGAATGGGTCACCACGAAGGTGCCCCGCGCCTTCGGCTTCCTCCGCAGCCGCTGGTGCTGCGAGGCCGTCGCGCTGGTGATGCTCCGAGAACACAATGTCGAGGTCAGTCGCGAGACGGTCCGCCGCTGGCTGCATCGCGGCAACCTGGTCTACCGCCGCCCGCGCCCCACCCTCGGGCCAACCGACGAGCAGCGCGAGGCCAAGCTGAACAAACTCCGCGCGGTGCTGGCCGGGCTGCCGAAGGACGAGACGGCCGTCTTCCAGGACGAGGTCGACATCAACACCAATCCCAAGATCGGCGCGATGTGGATGGTCAAGGGGCAGCAGGCCAAGGTCGAGACGCCGGGCAACAACGAGAAGCGCTACCTCTCCGGGTCGATCCACTGGCGGACCGGGCAGGTGTTCCTCACCGAGGGCAAGCCGAAGCAGGGGCGCAATACGGCGCTGTTCCTGGCGCACCTGGACGACCTGCGGAGTCGGTTGCGGCGGTACAAGAAGATCCACGTCATCTGCGACAATGCGAAGTGCCACACGAGCAACGAGGTGGCGATCTACTTGTGGGAGCACCGCGAGCGGATCGATCTCCACTTCCTGCCGTCGTACAGCCCGGACTGCAACCCGATCGAGCGGGTATGGTGGAACTTGCATGACCAGATCACCCGTAACCATCAGTGCCAGTCCATGGAGGAGTTGTTGGACTTGACCTTTACCTGGCTGAGGGGCCGGAACCCGTTCAAGGTTGAAGGTCGTTCGGTGTACCAGATCAAGGCCGCCGCTGCTTGATTCACTTTCCCGGTTGTGTGGAGCTATTTAGATGTCCATTTCGTAAGTCATTCCCCAGATTTGGTTGCTCTTGATAAACCAGGCAATTTGTGAGATTCCTTATCCATCGTCCAGGAGATCGCAACTCGACCACAACACCACGGATCTCGGCTATGCCTCGACCTTTCTCCGAGAGCGTCCACCTGTCCGACCCCGAGCGGGCTCGGCTCGAAGCGCTGGTGCGGGCCGGTTCCACACCCCAAGCCCTGGTCTTCCGCTGCCGTTTGATCCTGAGAGCCGCCGCCGAGGACCATCCCACCAACCTCCAGATCGCCGCCGAGTTCGGATGCGATCGCCATACCGCCGGGGTCTGGCGAAACCGCTATCGACAGCAGGGGTTGGCCGGGCTTCAGGATGCTCCGCGGCCGGGTCGGCCGCGGAGCTTTTCCCCCCTCGCGACGGCTTGATGTCATCTCCCTGGCCAGCAGTGCCACCACCGAACTCCAGCAGGCCGCGACACGCTGGGCGCTCGACGACCTGGCCGCCACGCTGATCAATCGAGCCCACCATGACCAGGCCATGAGCCGCTCGACGATCTGGAGGGTGCTCGACGAGGCCGACCTCAAGCCGCACCGGAGCGTCTACTGGCTCAACAGCCATGACCCCGACTTTGACGCCAAGGCCCACGAGATTTGCCAGTTGTATGTCAAGGCGCCGACGATGTATCAACAGGGTCGGTTGCTGATTTGCTCTGATGAGAAAACGGGGATGCAGGCATTGGGTCGCCCCGATCCCACTCAACCGGCTCAGCCCGGCCAACCCGAGAAACGCGAGAACGATTACATCCGCTACGGGACACGCACCTTGATCACGTCGTTCATCGTGGCCACCGGTGCCGTGATCGGCGACCTGGGGCCGACTCGGACCAGCGTGGACTTTGCGGCACACCTGGGACACGTCGCGGGCCAGTTCCCCGAGATCCAAGGCTGCGACTGGGTCATGGACAACCTCAATACGCATTGGAGTTTGGATGCCTGCCGAGTGATCGCCGACCTCTGCGACGTTCCCTTCGTCGAGAGCGAACTGCGGAATGGCCAGCGACGGCGAGCGTTCTTGACGGACCCGACTCACAAGCATGTGTTCCATTTCACGCCGACGCATGGCTCCTGGCTCAACCAGGTCGAGTTGTGGTTCAGCGTCGTGGGACGACGCTTCTTGAAACGGGGCGACTTCAGCTCGATGGCGGATTTCGAGGCCCGCCTGCTCGCCTTCGTCGATGACTACAACAAGCATCATGCTCATCCCTACCGTTGGACCTATACGGGGACGCCGCTGGTGCGTGGAATCCCGTTCAGTCAGACCCGTCGCCAAGAACAGCAGGGTCGGGCATGGTTCAGCCCTCAGCCTCAGCGGTTCGAGCGGTATCTCTATCCTCCAAGGCCGTATCATCGGAAGCACTAGGAAACTGGCTAGGGATTTATGAAATGGACATCTAGTCGAGGGCCAAAGCTGAGAAACGCCCATGCCGAAGCGGGTGACGGAAATCATCGAAGCCGCCGCATTTCT
>DASYBA010000514.1:0-4160 GCA_036501005.1 Candidatus Xenobia bacterium
TCAAGGACATGCTGGGCACGCTGCGGCTCGGATTGCAGCTCCAGGAAGATCACGTCCTGGCGGCTCGCGCGGCGGGCCAGGATCTGCAATTGGGGGCTTTTCTGGCTCTTTTGCAGTGGTTGCAGAGGGAACACCCGCCGGCTGACGTGCTGGCCCGCACCCAACCCGCCGCCGCGGCCCTGTGGGGCCTCCACCAGCCGTTTGGTCGCACCATCGAGGCGGAGCGTCGATGGTCCGAGGCGAGCGCGGCCGATCTGGCCGCGGGAGGGGCGAACAATCGGGCCTTTCAAGGCATGAATGGGGCCCAGATCAAGGCCGTAGTGGCTTCTTTCAAAAAGCAGGCCGACCAGGTGTACCAGGCCGAGTTGAAGGCGTCGACTTCGCCGGACTTCGAGGCCCTGGCCAAAACGGAGCTGTCGATTGCGCGCGCCCACGTGCACCGGACCCCGGTGGCCGCCACGCCGTCGTTTGTGGCGGAGCGGCTGGTGGCGTTGCTCGTCCCCAGCTTCTCTCATGCCTGGCAGGACGATCAGGTGGGCCAGGTGGAGCTGCGAGCGCTGCCGGTGCTGTTCGCGCTCAAGCGCTACCAATCCCAGCACCACGCATGGCCCAAGAAGGCTCCGGCGCCGCCCCCGGACCCGTTCGGTGCGGGCCCGCTCAAGTACTACGTCTCCAGCCACGGCTGCGTCTTGTACAGCGTGGGGCCGGATCATCACGACGATGGCGGGCTGCACGAACTGACCGACTATGTCCGCATCCAAGGCAAGGACATCGTGATGCGCCTCCCGTAAACCCCAGGGTCGTGCTGGCGCCGGGGATGGTCCTGCAGGGGAAGTACACGGTGGAGAAGACCATCGGTACCGGCGGCATGGGGGCAGTGTACCTGGCCCGCATGGCCAGCCTGGGGGGCAAGCGTGTCGCCGTCAAGGAAATGAGCACGCAGGGGTGGGAGCCCGACGAACAGATGCGGGCGGCCCTGTTGTTCCAGCGCGAGGCGGACATTCTGGCCGGGCTATCGCACCCCAACCTGGTGGAGGTCTTCGATCATTTCGAAGAAGCCGGCAGCCACTACCTCGTGATGGCCCTGGTGGAGGGCGAGACCCTGGAGGAGCAGTGTACCAGCGACCGGCCCTCCATTCCTCGGGTGCTGGAGTGGGCAGGGCAACTGTGCGACGTGTTGTCGTACCTGCACCAGCATGAACCTCCGGTGATCTTCCGCGATCTCAAGCCCAACAACATCATGCTGGACGTGCACGGGCGCATTCGCCTGGTCGATTTTGGCATCGCCCGTTTTTTCATTCCAGGCGGCCAGGCGGCTTCGCTGGCCGGAGGGGCAGGCACGCCGGGCTATGCGCCGCTCGAACAGTTCAGAGGCTCTCTAACCGACATCCGAAGTGACATCTATGCGTTTGGGTGCACGCTGTACGCGCTGTTGACGGGGAAAGTGCCCCCCACGTCCATAGCCCTGTCGAGCGGCGAGGCGAAGTTGTTGTTCCCCCAGTCCTTCAATCCGGACATCTCCCTGGAGCTCCAGGAAGTGGTCATGAAAATGATGGAATTGCGCCCGGAAGACCGGCCGCAGACGGTGGAGGAGGTTCGAACCGCGTTACAGGCCGTCGGACAACCCGCCCCCATGGAACCCGTGAAACCGAAGGCCACCACGGCTCCGGCGGTCGTCCCGGTGACGACCCGGGTGCCGTGTCCGACATGCCAGCAACCGGTCGAGGTGACGGCGGAGGTTTGCGAACACTGCGGCAACCGGGTGGAGTCGACGGCGATGGTGCCGCGCCAGGCGTGCCCGCAATGTTCGGCGCTGCTCCCGCCAGGCCGCCAGGATTGCCCGAATTGTCAGGGGCACGCCGCCCAGACCGTCGTGCCGAGCGTCCCCGTGCTGCTTCTGGCTCCCACTTCGGTCGCACCGGCGGTTCCCCCACGGAAAATGGGTTGGGTGGTCGCGCTGGTGGGGGCCGTCCTGGTCGCTGGGGTCGTCACCTGGCAATCGTCCGCGGCGCCCCTTCTGCCGTATGCGCCAGACGATCGGGTGAATGCGGTCGACGGTTCCGTGCTGCAGACGGTCCCTATGGGTGCGGGGCAGACGGTGTACCTGGGGAAGTACCTGGTGACTCGGCGCCAGTTCGGACGCTTTGTGAAGGCCCGCGGGTACCGTCCGCAGGGGCCGTGGTCGTCGGTCGTCGACAGCGTGCTGGAGGGAAGCGTGGCGCCCGCCGTGTACGTGACGTTGGCCGACGCCAAAGCGTACTGCGACTGGGCGCACGGGCGGCTACCGACGCAGAAGGAGTGGGAGCAGGCCGCCTATGGGTCGGACGGACGGCACTATCCGTGGGGCAACGAGGACAGTCTGGACCGGCGGCCCGTGCGGAGCGGGGAGGGGCACTGGGGAGGCCCGGCCGGGGCTTCGCAGACGGGCTGTGTGGACATGGTGGGGGGGGTGTGGCAGTGGACGGCCACGCCCGGGGCCGATGGCGCCACCGCGGTGCTGGTGGGAGGGTCGTTCATGACGGTGCTCGAGGACCATTCGGACCACGCCACGACGACCTCGGACCCCGCCACGGCGACCCAGGAGATTGGCTTCCGGGTGGCGTCCGACGCGGCGCCGTGACGATGCTTGTCAAGGCGCTCGGGGGCGTGGTATAATCCGGTCTCCTGCGGAAGTAGCTCAATGGTAGAGCATCAGCTTCCCAAGCTGAGGGTTGCGAGTTCGATCCTCGTCTTCCGCTAAAGATAAAACCCGCACCAGATAAAGACCTTTAGGCAAACGGCGCAAGCCTAGCTTGAAGGTCTTTCTGCTCGGTGGCGGTTGATAGAAATTCAGGTGACCGCTCCTGACGTCACCTGATACGCTCAACCGCTTCCCGCAGCCGCTCCTCGGCCAGGTGGGCATAGCGCTGGGCGCTCTTCGGGTCCCGGTGCCGGGCGAGCTGCTGGACGTCGTAAAGGGGAACGCCGTCGTTTACCAGGCAGCTGCTGAATGTGTGGCTCAAATAATGTGCCAACGGAAGTCTGCCACGCCGGCCCGCTCGCAGGCGGGCTTGAAGACGTCCTGGACCCAGTTGTGGGCGTCCAGGTGGTTGGTGCCCGAGTAGTTCGGCCATACCCACGGGAGTCTGTGGGAGGAGAGCTGCAGGCGAAGGATCTCGCTCGCCTGGGTGCTGAGGTGCACGTACTCGGGGCCACCCTCCCCTGCCAGCCGGGCGCCCTTGGCCGCCGCCAATCGGATGCGCCGATGCTCGAGGTCGACCTGGTCGCGTCGCAGGGGGAACTGCTCGCTCTGCCGCAGGCCGGTCATGTAGGCGATCTGGACAAGCGACCAACGGGCTTCGGGAATCTCGGGCCGCAGTCGCTCTTCCTCGTCCTTCTTCAGCCAGCGGTCCCGCTTCTTGTCGGGGCCGACGCCCGCCTTCACGCCCATCGTGGGATCGTGCTGGAGCTGCTGGTTCTGCATCGCCTGCCGGCAGACACGGCGCAGAAACGCCAGGTAGTGCCGGGCCGTGGCAGGGGAGCTCTCGGAAGCCCGCTGCTGGAGCCAGGGAGCGATGTCGGCATGCGTGAGCGTCTCCAGAGCCCGCCCCCCGAAGGCGTCGGCCCAGCGCTTCGCATAGCCCAGGTCTGATGGCCGGGAGCGGTTGGCCTGGTGGGTGTCAAGGTAGTGATCGATGGCTGCCCGGACCGTCACGCGCTGACGCTTCTTCATGGTCTCGGGGAAGAAGACGCCGGACTTCACGCCCGTTTTCCGCTTCTGGTAGGCCTCCCGGGCCAGGGACTTCGGCCCGACCTTCTCACGGTGGCGGCCGCCGTCCTGGTCGTGCCACTCGATCCACCAAGTGCCGCTGCCCTTCGGGCGTTCAAAGAGCCCGCGGTCCTTGCCGTCTTTCCGTGCCATCGGCCACCTCCCAGGCAGGACCCTGGCCACGTGGAGGGAAGCATCCAGTGTACGGCGGGATGGCTCACTCTTCGGGGTGGGCTTTCTGCTTTTTCGGGGAGGTTCGGCCGGAGCCCGGCAGCCCCTTCATCGTTTTGGGCTCGTTGATGGGTGGTCCTAGACCAGTTGGAACACAGAGCCCACTGCCCTCCCGCAGCACAGCCTCGGCTCGCAGGATGAGTGTCGCATGGCTCGTTTGGGTTGCCCTGAACCCTTGTCT
>DASYBA010000515.1:0-4233 GCA_036501005.1 Candidatus Xenobia bacterium
GATGCCGCTGTCGACCCTCGCGAGTGGCTACGAGGCCCAGCCCGGTCCCAACGGCGGCCAGCCGGGCATCGGCGGGTCCAGCCTGGGAGACGCCAGCGGGGGCAAGGGATGGGTGCCGGGCAACGTTTCCCCCTTCAACGGCCCCATGACGGCCGTGGTGCAGCAGATCCAGTCGCAGATGGCCAGCGACCCGAACCTGCCCTTCCTGTCGAATACGTTGATCGACACCGCGCTGGGCAATCCCGCCGTCCCGACCTCGACGCCCGTGATTCCGCTGGGCCCGGTGGGCCTCATCGCCGGGCAGGACTATCCTCAAGCCAGCCCGACGCCGATCCAGGCAGGGGGCGGGATGAACGTCCCGGGCGGTGGGGTGGCGACCGTCACAGGCATGTCCCTCAACAACCTGGTGTTTCCGCCTTCCAATAGCCCCAGCTACACGGTCCAGTATGCCCCGGGCATGAGCCTGCCGTGGGCGGAGCTGATGGTCTTTACGGTCGAATTCAATCCCACCTCGGGTCGTATCGAGCAGCTTCCGGCCCCCGTCATCTATCTGGATGGCCTGTGGAACCCGACGCCGTACGACATCGGCCAGTTCAACGCGTTCTTGTCGACCTGGTATCCGGGCTACCCCAACGCCAATTACGCATCGCTGGTGGCGAGCATGAAGAACGCTCAGCAGATCTTCATGACGGCGGGCAACCAGTTGCTGGCCAAGGCGCCCCCCGCGCCGGCCAACCCGGACGTCAGCCTGGCGCTCAATACGTTTCTATCGGATCAGACGCCGCTGCAGATCATCGCCTGGCGACAGCTCATGCCGGGCGCCCCGCGCCACCACAACCAAGACGACTGACAGCGGTTGGTTGACAAAAACACGGGTAATTTGTAAAGTATAGTTCATGGTAGAACGCCCGTTCTGGGAAGCAGCCATTCGCGCAGGCTGGGAGGCCGCGCCGTTGGTCTGGCTGGCGGGCGTGCGACGAGTCGGCAAGACCACCTTGGCCCGACAGACAGCTCCCGACGCGCTGTACCTGAATTGTGACCTGCCCTCGGTGGGCGACATGGTGCGGGACCCGGAACTATTTTTTCGAGGCTGCCGGGCCCGCACCATCGTGTTCGACGAGATCCATCAGCTACCCGATCCCAGCCGCCTCTTGAAGATCGGAACTGACGAATTCCCGAACCTCCGTCTGCTCGCCACCGGTTCTTCAACACTCGCAGCCAGTCAGAAGTTCACCGACGCACTCACCGGTCGAAAGCGGGTGGTCAGGCTGCAGCCGCTATTGTACGATGAGCTTGAGACGTTTGGAGTAGGCCTGGCTCATCGTTTGCATCGGGGTGGCCTGCCTCCCGCCGCCTTGGGCGGGAGCTTTGACCCAAGCTTCTATCGGGAGTGGCTGGATTCGTTCTTCGCCCGTGACGTCCAGCGATTGTTCAACTTTCGCAGCTTCGAGAAGTTCAATACGACGTTCGAGTACCTGTTGCGACAGAGCGGAGGATTGCTGGATGTCGCCAAGACATCGACGGCGCTGTCCATCAGCCGCCCGACCGTCGAACACTACGTGCGCGCCTTGGAGGTGATGCAGGGCATCACCATGGTGCGGCCCTTTTTCGGAGGCGGGCGAAAGGAGCTCGTCAAGAGTGCCCGGTGCTATGGATTCGATACTGGGTTCGTCGTATTTTGCAACGGATGGGATCCACCCCGCCCCACTGATGCAGGCATACTTTGGGAGCACGTGGTTCTCGAGTATCTGCACGCGCACGGGTGTGAGGTGCACTACTGGCGAGATACCGCCGGGCACGAAGTGGATTTCGTGCTGCGCGCGGACCGCGATACGGTCGATGCCATCGAGTGCAAGTGGGACCCCAACGAGTTCGAACCGGGCGGGTTGAGAGCATTTCGCAGCGCCTATCCGCAGGGGCGAAACTATGTCCTTTCACCCACCCGCCTGCCTCCGCACAGCCGCATGTCGGGCGGTCTCGAAATCCATGTCTGCACGCCATCCGACTGGGCGGCCTCACGGCCGGGTTAAACTATCGAACGTGGCATACCAAATCTTCAGGAAGCGCAATACTGTTAGGGTTTGACAATTTGGTTGTTTACACGACTCCGCCAGGTTTTCAATATCGGGTCAATGAGCGTGCTCTACCATGTATCTTGCGAACCGAAAACAGGAGACAAGCCAGTGAATCTGCACAATCTCAAGGCTGGAGACTATCGGAACACCAACGGACTGACCTTCGTGGGCGTCACCCAGGGTGACCGCACCGTATTGCGGGACTCGGAAACGGGGGCAGTTCTCGTGCACCGCAGTGGTGACGAATGGCACCCGATCGAGAACGTCGACCAGTTGCAGCGCCTCAAGCCCCAGGCCGTCAAAGCCTGGCGAGACGGGTTTGATGCGTGCCCGCGGGATGGGCAGGTGCAAGAGAATGAGGTCCAGGAGCTGAAGGATCTTCTCCCCCAACAGAAATGGGTCAACGTCGCCCTGGGAGATGTGCTGGGCAACAACAGCGTCCAATGCGAGGGAGTCCTGACGCGGACACGCGTGACGGTAAGACCGCCCGGCACGGAGATCCCAGGGACTTCCGGGCCGAACGTCGACCTGGTGGGAGCCTATGATCTGACTCGAGCGGCCCGTAGATTCGATCCGCTACAGGGGTATCAAGACTTCCGCCTCAACCCGATTCAAATGGCCCGGTATCAGGCCGTCGTCAATACGGGAGACCTGCTCCGCGGCGAGAGCTGGGCACACGCGTAAGGGGTGGATCAACCTCCCCGCCAGTACGGGTTGTTCTTCTGCTTTTCCCGCTTGGCAATAAGGTCTTTGTAGATACGATCGAGATCCTGGTACAGCTCTTTCATGCTGGCATACCGCTGCTCCGGCCGCTCCTGCAGGCATTGCTCCAGGATCCTGTCCAGCTCGGGGTCCAGCCCTCGAAGCGTGCGGGACAGCCGGGGGAACTTGAAGTTGTACTTCTCCGGATTTTCCTTGGTCAGCATGTTCCACATGGTGCTTCCAAACGCATAGATGTCGTTCTTCTGGGTCATGTTGGGCGACTTGTACTGCTCTGGTGGGGAGAAACCCGGGCTGACAAAGGTGAACGTCTGGGGCGTCTTGACGGAGGGGTTGAGAAAGCGCGCCACCCCGAAGTCGATCACTCGTGCGTGGCCGTCGGGCGTGATCATGATGTTTTCAGGCTTCATGTCGCCGTAGACGATGGGGTACGGCTTCTGGGAGTGGAGATAGTTGAGCATGTCGGCTACCTCGACGGCCCACACCAGAGCTTCTTCTTGTCCCAGAGGTTTGGTCGCCGTCTTGATCATGTCGTCCAGCAGCTTGCCCTCGATCCACTCCATGATGATGAAGAAGCCCTGAGGCAGGTAGAACCACTCGAAAATCTTGGGCAGGCCCGGATGATTGAGCTTGCTGAGCGTGGTCGTCTCCTGTTTCCACAGCGCCTGCTGCTCGCCGGTCTTGAAGGCCATGCTGCTGGGGTCTGCCAGCAGTTGCTTGACCGCCCGCAAGGATCCTTTGCTCGACATGTCCTGGGCCAGGTAGACCTTACCGAAGCTACCCTGGCCTAGTCTTTGCTGGATCTGGTACCGGCCCATGATGGAGAATCCGGTGGCCAGTTCGCCCGGATCTTGAGAAGTAGGTGGCATGCTCTCCCTCCAGTGTGCGATCCCCCCCAATATGCAGCGCTCCCCGACTGTTTGTTCGTTTGCCGGGAGACTTCGTCCCCTGGAAACCGAGGCCCTTCGTAAGCCGGCGGCAGAAAACCGATTCAGTCTACATCGCCAATCCGTCGCACTCTACAGGAGAGCGGAGATGCCGCACACGCCGGGTCAGACTGCCAGGATTCCAGGGCTGCGGTCAGGTAACTCCCTCCCCCGCTATCCGTTCGCAGCATGGGTGGGAGGAGCCTGCGCGCTGAGCCGGCGGGGCTTGTAGAACGCCCGACCCGCCGAACAGCTAGCGGTCCGCAACCCTGCTCTTTATTGACTGGCTCCTATACTTCGCCAGGAAAATGTTGTTTGTATCACCGGGTGCTCATCCATAGTGTGCGAAGGCGGAGATGTGCGACGGGCGACATCCGGCGTCGGCTCTGCGAGGCCCCACCGTGGTTTCGCCGGCGAGGCGAAGGCGCCGCTCAGACACCCAGCTCGGACGAAGGGGCGCATGGTCAGGTCTGGGTTCAGGGGCTGGATGATGGTGTCAGGCCGTTTGCGGA
>DASYBA010000516.1:0-6076 GCA_036501005.1 Candidatus Xenobia bacterium
CCCCCCCGGTCGGCGAGGTGCGCGCCGACGTGCCCCCGCCGGTGGCGGAGGTCATCGCCAAAATGCTGGAGCTGAAGCCGTGGCTTCGCTATCCGACGGTACGCGATGCATGGAAGGCATGGAAGGTTGCCGTCGGTTAGCCTTCCCAGCGATACCAGCCCCGACCCGCAAAAATAACGCGCCCCTGGCTGTCGGGCAGGACGTCCCGACCTTGCGAGGCGGCGTCCGACTCCCACAATCGGAACAGGTGCTCCGACAGGTAGGTCAGACTGTACCCCTCGCAGATGATGCCGTTCACGTCCCAGTTCTGCACCAGGGGATATTGATTCAGCACCCACTGGGGGTTGCCTCGGCCAGACTCCCACCAGAGATCTTCCGGGTGCGGGCGGGCGTCGACCAGGGCGACCTCGGGCTGCAGGCTCCGACAGGCATCACTGAACGCATACGCCATCTTGAGCGTGGGATCGTACTCCATGGGCAGATCGGCGACCTTGTTGGGCGTCTGCTGTTCGACAAAGTGCTGCTGTGAAAAGTAGATCTCCAGACAGGTATGGGTCTCCAGCACTTCCAGCACGGTCCAGGCGATGCCGAAGGCGCCCCACCGCCCGTACATCACTTCCCGCCCGGGTTGCAGGATGCCCAGGGCGGCCTTGTAGCGATCGTCGAGAAACTGGGCGTGGCTGACCCCGGCCAGCCGGGCCACGTCACCCACACGTCGCGAGCCATGGGCCATGAAGAACGCCGCTACGTAGGTCTTGAAGAACACAGCGGTAAATCGTTTGACACGAGCCGCCAGATCCTCTCGCGGCCGTCGGCTGATTCCTCTCCCATCCCCCCACCTCCCATCGTCAGCTCAGGGAATTGTCTTACTAACGCCCGTTGACACAGGCTTTACATTGCAGTATATTGAGAACATCCCCCTACGGGGGTTCACGGATGGCAAGGGGGAGTTCTCTCAGGTGGACGCGAACGACCCGGATCTGCAGGATATCGACAAGCGGCTGGCCCGTATCTCCGGGCACGCGGCGAGCCTGCGACGGTTGTGGCAGGAAGGCACCGACTGCGACGACATCCTGGTGCAGATCTCGGCGGTCACTTCAGCCCTGGAACAGGTCGGCAAGAAGATCCTCCAACACCACGTCGGCCGCTGTGTCGAAGAAGCCGTGCAGCGGGGCGACAGCGAAGGCGCCATCAAGGAACTGCGCAAGGCCGTGGAAAGAATCTACTAGGAAAGGAGACGTCCCGTATGGACCCAGACGGTAGTAGTAGACGCTTGGATCCCCCCACGCGGACGTCTGAACCGGGCTAGCCCCCCCGCTCACCGCCCGCGGTAGCCCGACCCGGAAGGCGGTGAAGTCCCTTGCCCAACACGCGTCCACGCCTCAACTGGAAAACGGTGGCGATGTTCCTGGCCATCCTGGGCCCCGGCATCATCACGGCCAACGCCGACAACGATGCCGGCGGCATCGCCACGTATTCGCTGGCTGGCAGCCAATACGGCTACAGCATGCTGTGGACGCTGATTCCCATCACCATCGCCCTCATCGTGGTGCAGGAGATGTGCGCCCGCATGGGGGCCATCACGGGCAAGGGCCTGTCGGATCTCATCCGGGAGAACTTCGGCCTGCGGGTCACGGTATACGTTCTCCTAGGCCTGCTGGTCGCCAACCTGGGCAACACCGTCGCCGAGTTCTCCGGCATCGCCCAGAGCATGGAGATCTTCGGGATCAGCAAATATGTTTCCGTGCCGCTGGGGGCGCTGTTCGTCTGGTTCATCATCGTGCGGGGCTCCTACCGCAAGGTGGAAAAGTTCTTCCTGACCGCCTGCTTCTTCTACATCACGTACCTCTTTTCCGGCTATCTCGCCCATCCCCCGTGGGGGGAGGTGCTGAAGGAAACCGTGGTGCCCACCATGCACTGGAATCCCGGCTATCTCGCCATGCTCATCGGGGTGGTGGGGACGACCATCGCCCCATGGATGCAGTTCTACATGCAGTCCGCGGTGGTGGAGAAGCGGGTGAAGCCCGAGCAATACGCCCTCTCCAAGTGGGACGTCATCGTGGGCTGCATCATCACCGACGTGGTGGCGTTCTTCATCATCGTGTGCTGCGGCGCCACGGTCTTCGTGCATCACGTGAACGTCGCCGACGCAAAAGACGTGGCGGTAGCGCTGCAACCCCTGGCGGGCAAATGGGCGCAGGCCCTGTTCGCCTTTGGCCTCTTCAACGCCTCGTTGTTCACCGCGTCCATCCTGCCCCTCGCCACCGCCTATCAGATCTGCGAGGGCATGGGCTGGGAAGCCGGTATCGGACGCACCTTCAAGGAGGCGCCCTGGTTCCTCGGCCTCTACACGGCGTTGATAGGCTTGGGAGCGGGCATCGTGCTCATTCCTCGCGCGCCACTTTTCAAGATCATGTTCTGGTCGCAGGTCGTCAACGGCGTCCTGCTGGCGCCGGTGCTGATCTTCATGCTCATCCTCATCAACAAGAAGCGCATCATGGGCGCTTACGTCAATGGCACGTTCTACAACTGGCTGTCGTGGGTCACGGTGGCGGTCATGATCGTGCTCACCGTAGCCATGCTGGTCACCCAGGTCATGACCTGAGAAAGGGAGGACCTCCCATGCTGCAGTTGCCCACCACCACGTTCATCAGCAAACTGCTGCGCGCGCCCATCGTCGATTCCGACGGCCGGCACGTGGGCCGCCTGGACGACCTGGTGATCCAGCACGTCGGCGATCAGGTGGAGGTGCGGGGCCTGGTCGTTCGGCAGGGGCGGAGGAAGTTCGTCATGGTCTCGGCCGAGGCTCTGCGCAACGTAACCGGCGACCACCTGACCACGCCCGGGCAGGATATCTCGATGCGCACCAGCCCCCTGCAACTGCGCTCCCACCTGGACGTGGACGACAGCTTTCCGCCCGAGGACGAGCAGTTCCGGCTGGCCCGGGACGTCCTGGACGCCCAGGTCATCGACATGGACGGCGCCAAAGTCATTCGAGTCAACGACATCCAGTTGGAGTGGATCGGCGACCGGTTGATCGTCAGCGGCCTCGACATCGGGGCGTGGGGCGTGTGTCGGCGCCTGGGGCTGGCCCCCTTGCTGGCGGCCATCACCCGGCGGTTCCATCTGGAGATTCCCGAAGGGGTCGTGCCCCTCAATCAAGTGGCCCCCCTTTCCAAGGGGCCCAGCCTGCAGTTGAGCGTGCCCACGCAGCAGTTGAGCCTGTTGCATCCCGCCGACCTGGCGCGCATTGTGGCGGAGCTGGGCCACGACCACCGGCAGGCCATTCTGTCGGAGATGTCGGTGGAGCAGACCGCCGACCTGGTCGAGGAAAGCGACGCCAACGTCGGCAAGGCCATCCTGGAGGACCTGGGCGAGGAGCGGGCCGCCGACGTGCTCGACGCCATGCAGCCCGACGAGGCGGCAGACTTGTTATCCGAGGTCCCGGAGGAGCACCGGGACCGCCTCATGGATCTCATGGAGCCAGAGGGCGCCGAGAAGGTTCGGGCCCTCATGCAGTGGCCGGACGGCACGGCCGGGGCGCTCATGAACACCAACTATTGGTCCTTGCCGGTCGACTTGACGGTGGGCGAGGCCATCGCCCGGCTGCGGGGCGGTATCCCGCTCTGCGAAGAGGTTCTACACGTCTACGTGGTGGATGCCGAACACCATCTGCAGGGGGTCATCCATCTGCGGCGGCTGTTGGCCGCCTCTGACGAGACGCCCATTCGAGAGGTCATGGAGACAGACGTCGACAAGGTCACCCCGGAAGCCCAGATCCCCGACATCCGGCATCTGATCCTCCGCTACAACCTGCTGGCGTTGCCCGTGGTCGAGGATGAGCAGGCCAAGCTGCTGGGCGTCGTCACCATCCACGACGTGCTGGATCTGCTGCTCTCGCCTGAGGAGCCGTGAAGGGCTGGATCGCACTGACGCTCAGCCTGGTCCTGGCGGGGGCGGCGTATGCCGATCCCAGTAAAGACGTGCTACGGTGATCTGGCAGCAGTGGTCGCCTTTCAAGAGTCCGTACCAAGGTACCAACAGCTTGCCTTCGGCTCAGCAGGCGGTGGTATCGGATACCTATACGATCTTCGCTGGGTTTCGATTGAGTCCTCGGCTGGAGTTCTATCTCGACCCGGAGATGGCAAAGGGCGCCGGCGTGGGCAATGCGCCCGGCCTGGCCGGCTTCGTCAACGGCAACGTTCGTGCGCAATCCCACCATCGGCGGGGATCCCTACGCCGCCCGATATTGCCTCCGCTACACCATGCCGACCGGTCTGGGGACGGAAAAGGTGGGTGATGACCAGCACCAGCTTGCCGGTACCCGGCCCACGGATCGGGTGGTGGTGACGGTCGGCAAGCTGGGGACCAGCGACATCTTCGACGTGAACCGCTATGCCGACAACACCCGCACGCAGTTCATGAACTGGGCCCTCATCAACAATGCCGCCTGGGACTATGCGGCCGATACCCGCGGCGACACCTTTGGCGCCGCGGAGGAGTGGGTGCATCCGACCTGGGCGTTGCGCGCCGGCTCCTTCGAGATGCCGACCATCGCCAACGGAGGTGAATTGAGTACGGACCTGGGACGCAACCGGGGGGATAATATCGAGTTGGAATGGGACCCCACGGTCCTGAAGGGCAAGACGCCCGCCCGCATCCGGCTGCTGGAATATCGCAATCTGGCCTTCATGGGAACCTATCGGCTGGCGCTGGAGCAGCCGGGCACGCCTGACGTCACCCGGACCCGAACGCAGGCCAACAGCAAGTACGGTTATGGACTGAATGTCGAACAGGCGCTGGGGGATGAGGGTGATACGGGGGTCTTCGCCCGCTTCGGCTGGAACGACGGCAACACAGAAAGCTTCGCTTACACGGAGGCGGACAGCCACGTGTCGGTCGGCGTGCAGATCAGCGGTCGCCACTGGAACCGCCCCCATGATCACTGGGCCATGGCGTGGGTGGACGACAACCTGTCGGCCCCGCACGCGGCCTACCTGGCGGCGGGCGGCCTGGGATTCCTGCTGGGGGACGGGCGGTTGAACTACGGCCCCGAGGAGGTGCTGGAGACATATTACAATTTGCAGGCGTCACCGACCGTCACGTGGGCCCTCGACTACCAGGTGGTTCGCAACCCGGGCTACAACCATGACCGGGGCCCGGTCAACGTGCTGGGTGTGCGGTTCCACTTTCAGGAGTAGAGCCCTTCGGCACAGGTTCGACACGTGTGGCATGCGGTGTGGAACCATCTGGTTGTACAGATCGCTGTGGCGGCCGCTCCGGTCCATGGCGTGGCAGAGCGGAAAGTCAGGCCACCAGGGTATCATTGAGATATACGCGAGTGGGCACTCCGTCGGGGCGGATGCCCATTTCCCATACAATGCCGTCGGGCGCCTGGCCACGGGCCCGGATGCGGCCAGCGTGAATGCCCTGCAGATGGTGACATGCGCAGACCGTGCTCTGGTTGCCGGGCTCGTCGCCTCCACCCTGGGATTGGAAGAGTAAATGGTGGCCGTGCATGCTCGCCCGATACGTGCATCCCGGTGTGGTACATTGCCATGAGTCCCGTTCCAGGATGGGGTGTTCCCGGGCGGCCTTCGCCGCCTCAGTGGCCCAAGTGGCCAGGAAGTGGTTGAGCAGGAGTTCGATACACTGGCTGCGAGTGGCCTGGCCTCCCAGCGCCACCTCGGCCATGCGGAGCGTGCGGTTGACCATCTCGTAAAGATCACTGGACAGGCGGATGCGCATGTGCCGGCTGGAGGCGTGTCGAACCTGAAGTGGCAGCGACGGAACCCTGGGGAGGTCCGGTTCTGATTCTGGCGTGGCCGCCTGGGTGCCTGGAAGCGCACACGGTGGCACTGAATCGGGGGTGCGACCCATGCGAGCGAGGGCCTCGTCGAGGAGGGCCTGAGTCTCCGGCGAGGGTTCTATCGGGAGGGGCGGAAGGACATCCCGGTGGCCCTGCTCCTGGAGGCGTACTGCCTCCACCACTACCCGCTGCAACTTGTCGACCGTGGTTTTCTCGGCATAGGCAATCCAGGCCTCGCAAGTGGGCGGGGTCGCGACCCGGGCGACC
>DASYBA010000517.1:0-9143 GCA_036501005.1 Candidatus Xenobia bacterium
ATCGTCCCAGGTGGCCTCCGGAGCGTCCAGCACGGCGAGGCTGGACAGCACGCTGCGGCGGGCATCCAAGGCGGTGCCGATGAACCTGATGAGGTCCTTCTCGTGCCCCGGGACTCGCCCGCCGAGCTTCATCACATCCGTCATCTTGGCCGAACGCTCGACCAGGCCCTCGACCATCCGCTCCACCGTCTCCAGCGCGGTCGACTGCGCCAGCGCCCGAGCCACCAGGCGTAGGCGGGCTTCACTCACTTCGGGCAGGACGACCTGTCCGAACATCACCTTGTCGCGCTCCTCCGGACGCACGCTGATGCGGAAATCGTCGGTCGGGGCGTCTTCCGGGGCCGGGCCCAGCGCCTTGAGGAACTCCATCTGCTGCGCCTTGCCGACGTTGAAGAACGCCACCGACCCGAAAGTGAAGACGAACACGTAGCCGCCGTCGTTCACGGGAATCGTGGCCTCGGTCTTGGTGCGGCTCTTGACGGTCGGGGGCAGGGTGCCCAGGTTGATTTTGTCGCACAGATGGACAGACTCCATCAGGAGGTCCTGATTGGTAGCTGCCATCACGTCGTTGACCATGGGGGCTCTCTTTCTTCCCACCATTATACCACACGAAAAGCAGGCCCCTGGTTCTCCCTTGAAAAATCTACCTTGGACCCATGCGAGTTTTTGCGATCATCCCCGCCTATAACGAGGCCGCCCGCATTGCTCCCGTCATCGCCGGCACCCGTCCGTTCGTGGAGACGGTGCTGGTGGTCAACGACGGTTCCAAGGACGACACCGAGAAAGTGGCCGGCGAGGCCGGCGCCACGGTCCTCAACCAACCCCGCAACATGGGCAAGGGCGCCGCCTTGCAGGCCGGCTTCGACTGGTGCATGGCGCAGGGGGCAGAAGCCATCGCCACCCTGGACGCGGACGGCCAGCACCGCCCGGAGGACATCCCCCGCCTGCTGGAGCCCTTGCAGGACCCGGCCGTCGGCGGCGTGGTCGGTTCCCGCCGAGCCGAGTCCAGCCGCATGCCGTTCATCCGCCGCATGACCAACTACTTCACCTCGTGGCTCTTGTCGCAGGTGGCCGGCCAGCGCATGGAAGATACCCAGTCGGGCTATCGGGTGTACCGTCCCCAACTACTGCGGGAGTGCCTGGTGGCGTCGGTGCGCTTCGAGGCCGAATCCGAGGTGCTGATTCGAGCCGCCCGGCGGGGGTGGCGCATCGCCTGGGTCCCTATCGAAGCCATCTACCTCGAGGGCCGGGTCAGCCACATCCATCCGATACGCGACAGTATTCGCTTCTTCCAGATGGTGTGGCGAGTCTGGCGAGAGTCTTGACTTCGTAACAGAACATTTACCTTGAATTGACCCCCCGGACGTCCGGCGGCAACACGCCGATGCTAGGCTGGGCGCATGTTGGATCGACCTCTCGTCGGCTGGACCCTGACGTTCCTGGTGGGCTGCCACGTCGGCGCCGGCTGGCTGCCCGATGCGCTCCGAGTGGTCCTGTTCGGCGCCCTGTGGGGCCTGGCCGCGGCCCTCCGACGCTGTCCGTGGACGCCGCTGGTGCTGTTTTTCTGTCTGGGCTGCGGCCTGTCCAGTCATGCATCCCGCCACCTCGTCGACCCCTTCCGCGACGGGGCGGTCGTCGACGTGGTCGGCCTGGTCGACGAGGTGCCCCGGCACGGCCTGGCCCTGGTCCACGTCGGGTCTCAATGGATTGAGGCATACGCGCCCCAGGTGCACTGGCGAGACGTCGTGCGATGTCGGGGCAAGCTGGCACCGGTGCTGAGTGCGACCAATCCGCTCGAGCCAGACCGCCGCCGGCCGGGCGTCTGGCACCACCTGGCGTCGGGCACGGTGCGGGTGGAAGGGACGGACGACCACGGCATGTGGGGGCCCTGTCTCTGGATCCGGGCCCGAGTGGAGGGCGGCATCACTCGACTGTGGCCCGGACCCGAAGGGTTGTTGATGCGAGGTCTTCTTCTCGGGGATGTCCAGCGCTTGCCCCCGGCCTGGCAACGCCTCTTCATCGAGACGGGGACGTCCCACCTGTTGGCGGCCAACGGGCTCAAGGTCGCCGCCGTCGCCTTCCTGGTGGGCGGCGTTCTCGGCTTCGTGCCGCTCTCGGTGCGACCGCGGCTCCTCTTGACCGCCGGGCTGGTGGTGGCCTATGCCGGCGCTTGCGGAGCCTCGTGGCCCGTGCTTCGCGCCACGTTGATGCTGGCGGCCATGCTGGGGGCGGAATGGTGCGGGCACGAATATGACGGGCCCAACGCCCTGGCGGCGGCCGCCCTGGTGCTGGCTTTGTTCGACCCCCTCGCGGTGGCGGACCCCAGCTTCGTGTTGAGTTTCTGGGTCATGGGCGGGTTGCTGCTGATCCGACCGCCCCTTGAGGGGCTCCTGGACCGGTGGCCCCTGCGCTGGCGACGAGCCGTCGCCATGGCGGTGGCCGTCCAGGCCGTGCTTCTCCCCTGGCAGGTGGCAGCCGACCACCAGGTGGCGGTGGGGCCCATCCTGGCCAACCTGCTGGTGGTCCCGCCCATGGAGTTGATCGTGGTCGTGGGTCTGCCCCTGGCCACGGTCGGCGGGTCGTTTCCTGCCGGCGCCGCACTGGTGCGGTTGCTGCTCACCGTGTGTCTGGGGGTCCTGGCGCACGTTCCCCGTGAGGTTCTCACCCTGCCCTCGCCGCCGCCCCCCGCCGGCGAGTTACGGGTCACCTTCCTCGACGTCGGGCAGGGCGACGGGGCCGTGGTCCGTCTGCCGGACGGGCAGGTCCTGCTGGTCGACGCGGGCCCCCAGGACGAGGCGCACGGCCACGACGCCGGCGCCCAGGTGGTGGCGCCGTTTCTCTTGCGGAGCGGCTGTCGGGAGGTGGCCCTGGCCGTCGTCTCGCATCCGCATCTGGACCATTATGGCGGCCTGCCGGCGGTGGAAGCCTCAGAGGCTGTGAAGAACGTGGTGGAGTGCGGCCTGGAGGGCACCGGCACGGAGTGGGCGGCCTATCGACACGCCAACCCTCGCCCGGAGCGATGGAAGGCGGGCGACCGGTTCCGGCTGGCCGGTCTCACCTTGGACGTTCTGCACCCCGGACCGGTGCTCTCGCCCCAGCCCAACAACGCCTCGCTGGTGTTCAAACTGACCTGGGGACGAGTCAGCTTTCTCTTCTGCGGCGATGCGGAAAAGGAAGCGGAAGCAGAGATTCTCGGGCGAGACCCGGCGGCTCTGTCGGCCACGGTGCTCAAAGTGCCGCACCACGGCAGTGCCACCTCCAGCACGGAGGCCTTTCTCACCGCGGTCCACCCTCGAGTGGCGATCGTCAGCGTAGGACGGCACAACCATTTGCACCTCCCCAATCCTGTGACCATGGCTCGGTTGCAGACGATGGTGCCGCTGGTTCTAAGAACCGATCGGGACGGCGGAGTCACCATGACGACCGACGGAACCCGTCTATGGATAGAAAAGACGCTGGCAGGAGGCCCTTCAGACCCGCCGTAGGTCTGCATGTGGACGAGGTCACCTGCGGCGACAACCTGGACGTCATGGCCACCTGGCCAGGCGGGTGCGTCGACCTGCTCTACCTGGACCCGCCGTTCTTCACTGGGCGCAAGCAGCGGCTGCCCAATCGCGATCTCACGGTCGGCTTTGACGGCTGGACCGACTGCTGGGACGGGCTGGACACCTACCTCGAGTGGTTGGAGCCGCGTCTGGTGGAGGCCCGCCGGCTGTTGCGGGAGAGCGGCAACCTGGTGGTGCACCTGGACTGGCACGCGGTCCACTACGTCAAGGTCATGCTGGACCGCCTTTTCGGCCGCCCGGCGTTCGTCAACGAGATCGTGTGGTGTTACAGCGTGGGCGCTCGCAGCCCTCGCCACTTTGGCCGCAAGCACGACACGCTCTTGTGGTATGCCGCCTCGCCCGCCTACTACTTCGACCCGTCCGCCGTCTCCATTCCCCGGCGGGAGAAAAGCCACATGCGGGTGCAGCGGGACGGGGAGGGGAGGCTCTTCCAGGAGAAGACCGATCGCCGCAGCGGCAAGGTCTACCGCTACGAGGTGGCGGCCGGCAAACTGCCGGAGGACTACTGGACGGACATCGAGACCATCAACTGGGAAGATCGCCAGCGCACCGGTTACCCCACCCAGAAGCCCGAAAAGCTGTTGGAGCGGCTGATTCTCCCGCTGTCGCCGCCGGGCGGCGTGGTCGCCGATCCGGTGTGTGGTTCCGGCACGACGCTGGTGGTGGCACGGCGACACGGGCGCCGCATCCTGGGGTGCGACATCCTGCCCGAGGCGGTCCAGGTGGCCCGCAGTCGGCTGTCACTGGAGGCACAATGCGCGTAGAATTCAAGGTGTGCGCCACCTGCCGCCATCTCGAGGTGAGAGAGCAGGGCGAGGAGTTCCCCGGCATCGCCGACACCGCCTACTCCGTCTTCCACTGCCGGGTGTATGACTGGACCACTCGCGAGGACTACCTCATGGCCCCGATTCCCATCGAAGGGTCCGAACTCAAGATCGATCCGTTCAACTGCCCCTCCTGGGAGGAGCCCCCCCGCGCCTGACCCCCCAGTTCCAGGGTCTGTAGCCGACTCCCCAGGGCCTCGCGCGCCAACCCGGCCAGATGCTGGTGGTGGGTGAAGAAGAGGACCTGGGTGTGATGGCTGACCGCCTCCAGCACCTCGAGGGCCGCCACCGCGCGCTCGTCGTCAAAGTGGATGAGGATGTCGTCCAGCACCAGGGGAATCGGTTCGCTGGAGCCTAGATGCCGTTCCAGGGCCCCCAGCCGGAGCGCCAGGTAGAGCTGGTCGACCGTGCCTTCGGACATGCCGTCTACCGGGACTTCGGTGCCGTCTTCCCGGATGCCGACCAACACCCATCGGTCCTTGTCGTCGAAGCTGGTGCGGATGGCTGAAAACGAGCCTCGGGTCAAGCGAGGGAAAAGCGCCGAGGCCCGCGACAGTAGCGGCCCCTGATTGCGCTCTCGCCACGCCTCGATGGCCCGCCGCAGAAAGAACTGGGCCGCCACCAGGCGGATGTACGATTCGGCGCCGTCCCGAATCTCGGCCAGCGCTTCCTGGGCCTCCTGCGCCGCCACCGCAGCCCGATCGCCGCCGTCCATGGCCCGCAGGGCGAGGTCCAGCTTCACTTCGCGCTGAGTCAGGTCCTGACGCTGCTGGTCCAACACGGCAAGCCTTTCCTGCAGGCTGGCGATGCGCCCCGGCAGACCGTCGCGGTCTTCGGCGCGGGCCTCGTCCACGACTTTGGCCAGGTCCGGCCCGTTGAGTTCCACCAGTTGGCTCTGCAGGTCCGCCGCCTCCGTCTCCAGCAGGCGGCGTCGGGCCGACTGGCGCTCCACCTGGGGCAAGGCTTCCCGTCGGCACCCGGCCGCCAGGCACAGTGCGGCCAGACGATCTTCAGCGGTTTTCCACGCCTGGCGGCAGGCGGCCATCTCTTCCTGGTGCCGCGCCACCTGTTCCAGCATGCTGTCTCGAGACTGCTGCGCCCGTTGGGCGGTTCCCAGCTTGCGGTAGAGGGCTTCAGAGGCCGCCGCGGGGTCCTGTCCGGCCAGCGTCGGGGCCAGGGCCGAGGTCAGCTCGGCGGCCCGCCGGGTGAACGCGGCCAGGCGTTGGTTGATGCCGTCGATGCGTTTCTGCTCTTCCGAGAGGGACGCGTCGGCGGCGGCCAGCTCTTCCCGCCGGCTCAACATGCCCTCGACTTCGGCGGGAGAGGTCTCGCCCCACGGGCCCAGTGCGGCCGTCCACGCGACTTGCCACTGCTGCTCTTTCTGCCGCGCCGCCTCCCCCCGTTGGCGAGCCACAGACAAGGCCTGCTCCCGTTCTTCCAGGCGCTGCTCCACTTCGCGCCGGGCGAGGTTGCGGGCTTCGGCCTGGTCGCACCGGCGGGCGGCCGCCGCCAGGCGCACCGACAGGGGACCGTGCTCGTCTGGGAAGAGGCGGGCCAGCAAATCTTCACCCTCCCGCACCTGCGACGCCAGCGTCGCCACCGTCCCGGCCAGGCGCCGGGCTTGCTGGAGAGCCCGCAGCAGCTCCTCTCGCCGGTTGAGCCAGGCGAGACCCTCTCGGGGCTGCCGGGGGGCGGCCAGGCAGGTCGACCAGTGGGTCTGCCAGGTGGCCTCAAGCTGGTCGCGGCGGGCCCGGCCGGCGGTCTCCTGCCCCTGCAGCTCGACCAACTCGGCTTCGATCCGATCCAGCCGCCGCCCCAGCATGGTGTACTCGGTCACCCGTTGGACGTCGGTGTGCAGCGCGTCGACCAGGCGGTCGGCTTCACGAGTGGCGGTCTCATGGTCGGACCAGAGGGGGCGGCCGGCCGACGGTCGACCCTCCACGTAGACGGCCTTCATCTCGTTCCACACCATCTGCCGGGCCAGTCGGGCCTCGGTCACCCGGGCCGCGGTAGGCACCTCCCCCGCGGCTTCGAGCGCGGCCCGTTCGGTGGCGAGTTGTTGCCCTTCCATTCGCTTGGAGGCCAGAGTCGAGGCCAGCCGCTGATCTGCCGCGGCCACTTCTGCCAGTTCCTGTTCGGCGGCCTCGATGCGTTCTTTCGTCGGCAGGACCAACCGTTCAAAAGCCCCCGCGTCGCCCTGCCACCAACCGAGGGAGCCCAGCGCGGCGGAGGTCGATGCCTGCAGCAGATCCAGCTCGGTGCGAGCTTCTCGCAAGCGGTCTTCCACCGGCCCCAAAGCCCTCACCCAATCGAGCCCGGCCCGCATCGGGTCGGTGTCGATGCGTACTGCGGCTCGGGTCAGGTGCTCCCGGTCCCGGTGGGCCGCCGCGTCCAGCTCCCGCGCCTGGGCCTCCAGCTCCTCGACCTTGCTGGCCAGGGGTCCGTGCGCCAGGATGAGTTTGCGCAGTCGGCCCGCGTCCACCGGTTCGAGCGCGGCGGGGGGCAGGCTCGCCCGCTTCAGCGCCACCGCGGTGCGGAAATGGTCGCGTTTCTGCACGCGCTGGGGCAGGTCTTGGGCGGCATGTCGCCAGCCGCCCAGGTCGGCGAAGAGCGCCTCGATGTCGGCCGACCCAGCCAGCACCCGTTCATCCACTTCGGTCGCGGCCAACGCTTGTTGCAGGCGGGCGAGGGTGGCGTCGAGGGCCTCCATGCGGGCCGTACGGGTATGGAGCTCGGCTTCGGCAGATGCCCGTCGAGATGCGGCGTCGTCGGGCAAGAGCGGCACGGTGGCTAGCCCGGCCAGCTCGTCGGTCGCACGCGCCAGCCGACCCAGGAGGGGCAGGTTGCGGGTGATGCGACCCAACCGCTCCAGCTCCCGCTGGACCTGGTGCGACGCCGCCTGGCACTCGGACAGCTCCCGCCGTGCATCTTCGACCGCCTGGTAGCCCTTCTTCCAGTCGTCGCCCCGCAAGGCGCTGTCCCGCACTCGTTTGCGGGCCTCGGCGTGGCGGGACAGGGCCCGGTTGATGACGGGCTGGGAGCCCTGCGGTCGGAAGAGCTCGCGGGCTTCTTTCTCGATTTGCTGCAAGGCGTTCTTGAGCCCGACCAGTCCGGTACCGGCCTCGAACAGGCTGTGGCCGACCTCGCCGCCTCCCGCCAGCAGATTGATGCCGCCCTGTCGCAAGCGTTCGTGGTCGAGGCAGAAGAGCGTGGTGAAGGTCGACTCGTCCAGCGGGCCGCAGAACTGCGCCAGGCTGCGTTCGTCCAGGGGGCGTCCCGAGGCGTCCAGCAGGGTCGCGGTCTTGCCCTTGCGGCGCACCACGGTCAACGTTTCGCCGCCCGCTCGAGACAGCGTGGCGCCGATGCGAAGCTGGCCATAGTCGTGCCGGAAATTGTCCCTCGTCCGCTCCGGAATGCCGAAGAGCAACGCCGTGATGGCCCGCATCAAGGAAGATTTGCCGGCCTCGTTGGGCCCGTGGATGAGCGTGAAGGGGCCCGGCAGGGTCAGCTTGACCTGGGTATACGGGCCAAAGGCCTGCAGCGATAGTTCGTCGATCCTCACAGGTCCAGAAGCCTCGACAACAGAGTGCCCTTGACCTCCCCCAGGAGCGGGCGGTACCGCAGTGGATCGGCCAGGCGGAAGTCGTCGGACGACTCGGACAGCTCGGGAGGCAGCTTGCGCAAGAGCTCCTGCCAGCTCTCCAGGAGATCGGCCGCCACCCCGGGCTGCCGTTCGATGCCGTCGATGAGCCGCATGAGCTCACCCATCGGATCGTCCCGCTCCGCCCACGGCGCCAGATCGACCCGAGGGGCCGTTTCCAGTCGGATCTTCTCGACCCACAGCTCGCCGTCGTGGCACGCCAGCGCCATGGCCCGAATGTCTTCCCGCACGCCCTCCGGCCGGCCCAGCAGATCGCCGTGCGCCTCACAGCGGCCCCGCAGAATCAGGCGGGCGGCAGCCGGGCGACCGTCGCTGGCACGAATGGCCTCCTGCAGGGCGTGCTGGATGCGTTCGTGCACCGCCGGCAAAGTGGCGCAGCCGCTCAGATCGAGCTCCAGCCGATGCCAGCGGATGACGTCGACCGGGCGGTGCTGCACCGACACCACGCGGCCGCCATCAACGGTCACCAGCTCGCACCCCTTGCTCCCTGTCTCACGGGCGTGGCGACCCTGCAGATTGCCGGGAAAAACGACCCACGGGGCCTCGTGCACGACCTCCCGGGCGTGCACGTGGCCCAACGCCCAGTAGTCGTACCCCTTGGAGAGGAGACCCTCGAGGCTGCACGGGGCGTAGTCGGCGTGGCCGTCCCGGCCCGTCAGGCAGGTGTGCAGGAGGCCGATGTTCAGCCACCCCGGCACGGGCGGCGGGTAGCCGGCGGACAAATCGGCGGTGACCGCAGCTTCGGGAAACGACTGTCCGTGCACGGCCACCTGCAGGGCATCGTTGGTGATCGTCTCCGGCCGGCGGGAGGACAGCACGCGCACGTTGGGCGGCAGCGGCAAGGCTCGGGTCAGGCGGCTGTCGGCGTCGTGATTGCCTCGCACCAGGTAGACCTGGATGCCTCTCCGATCCAGACGCGCCATCTGATGGACGAAGAAGAGACCGGTGTTGAAGTCGGGCCAGTTGCCGTCGTACAAGTCGCCGGCCACCAGGACGAAGGCCACGTCTTCGGCCAGGGCCAGCTCGACCAGGTTCTCCAGCGCGCGTCGGCTGGCGTTGCGCAGGGCCTGCACCGGCGCATCTTGATAGCGG
>DASYBA010000518.1:0-5648 GCA_036501005.1 Candidatus Xenobia bacterium
ATCCTGGCGGTGCTGAAGGAGAGGCTTTACCCAGAAGCCATCTTCGAGGTCGCCCAGGTGCTGCCGGAGATCAAGTCCCTGGCCAAGGAACTGCCCGTCCCGCCGGTGCGCGATGCGGTCGAGCGCCACCAGAGCATTTCAACGGCCATCTGCCTGGTGCTCGAAGAAGCCGCGCGCCGTGGGCCTGCGCTCCTGCTGCTGGACGACATGCAGTGGGTCGACGAGAACACGATCCGGCTCCTCGATACCATCCGCATCGGCGACCTGGCCTCGCAGGTGGGCATGGTCCTGGCGGTGGAAGCCGTCGGTCCCGAGCACGCTTGCCGGGCCTTCATCAACCGGTGGGCGCGGCGCGGCGAGCTCATCCCCATCCACTTGCCCAATCTCTCCCGGGACGACATGGCCCCTTACGTGCACGCCATCTTCCCGCCCATCGAGGGTCTGGATCGTCAGCTCGACCTCCTCCTCATCCGCAGCGGCGGCAACCCGCTCCTGCTCGAAGAGATCCTGCGGTTCCTGGTGGTGCGCCGCTACGTGGTGGAAAAGAACGGCATTCTGGCGTTGACCGAGTTTCCTGAAGACAACCGGCCGGGGACGTTGGAGGATGCGGTAAGACGGCGCCGCGAACATCTGCCGTTGGAAACCCAGCAGCTTCTCGGCAAGACCTCCGTCGCAGGCGTGCGCTTTGACCTGCGCACCGCGCTCAAGCTGACCGGAGAAAGCACCATCACCCTCACCGAGGCGCTCACGCGGGCTTGTGAAACCATGTTTGTGGCGCCCGAGGAGCGGGGGGTGTACACCTTCACCTCCGTCGCGGCCCGTGATGTCTTCTACCAGGGGCTACCCGCCCCCCAGCGGTCGGAGATCCATCGCAAGCTGGCCATCATGGAAGAGGAACGGTCGGCCCGCACCGGCACCATAACCTTCGCCGCCTACCACCACAAAATGGCAGAGCAGGCGGTGATCACCACGCGGTCCGGCGGCGGCAACGCGGACCCCGCCAAGCCGCAGGTCGTCATCGAAGTGCTGGTGGGCGACGCTTTCGAGATGAAGGAGTTCCAGGACACCCGGGTGTTGACGGCCAAACAGCTTGAGAATGCCCTCGACGCCCTCAGCCTGCTGTTGCGAGGGGCCCGCAACATGGGCATGTCGGTGCTCAAGGGGTCCATCAGCCAATCCTCGGTGGGCACCGCCGTAGACATGATCACCCGCCTGGTCGACGAGGCCGGCGCCCTCATCTACACCCAGTCGGGAGAAGCCTACCACGTCAATCGGCAAGAGGTCGCGGCCGACAAGATGCCCTACGACTTCAAGAGCGTCTTGTCCAAGCACCGCATTAGCGGCTTCGAGTTCCAGTCGGGCGTAGACCGGGACGAAATGCGTGTCTTTCTGGATCTGCTCATGGCTAGCCGGGAGACCGTCTCGGGCTTCGGCGGCTGGAAGAGGGCCCTCGTCAAGCACCGCGTGCGGAACGTGGTGGTCAGCGAGTTGATCTACGTGGGCGTGTCCGAGGCCGAACTGTTCGATCCGACTCGGCTGCGCCTGGCCGACGAGGTCGTGGTCAAGCTGGTCAGCTCCGGCAAACAGGTGGCGAAGCAGAAGAACGACCACTTCGACCTCAACCGCATCGACGACATGCTGGCGAGCGGTGTAGCCACCGGCCAGGGCGAGGTCGTGCAGGCGCAACTCGCCGAGCTGCGCCAGATGCTGGAAACCATCCGGGCCATCAACATCAACCGACTGCAATCCGGTCCGGTGTCAGGGGAGCTGACCGGGGCCCTGGAAGGGATCAAGACGGAAGAGCTGCAGCAGCTCATCGCTCTTTCGAAATCGGTCGAGGTCCCCCTCAAGCAGTTCATGGGGTCGAGAATCGAAGTGCTGGTACAGGCGCTCGAGAGTCAGGACCCGCAACGGCGCACGGTGGGCGCCATCGGGCTCTTGCGGCAAGGGCGGGAGGCCCGGCGGCGGTTGCTCTACTACCTCCGCACGTCCGACAACCCGGTCGGAAGAGCGGCGGCGGTTTTCGTGCTGATGCACTCGGAAGACCAACCGGCGGTGGTCATCACGGAAGAGATCCTGCGCACCACCACGGGTTCGGCGTCGGTGCGGCGGTTGCTCGACGCCATGCGCTTGGGCGAAATGGGGTGGAACCCCTCTCTGAGCGGCCTCCTGCTTAGCCCGCTGCCCGACGTTCGACAGGCGATGCTGGAGTTTCTGCGGGTGACGGACATGAACGCGGGTGACAAGTTGAGCCTGGTGCTCGACGGCATGAACTCGAGCGACCTGGGCGTGGTCGACGACACCGTGCACTTCGTCGGCGAGCTCGGCGAGGAGCAGGCGGTCGCTCCCCTGGCCACCCTGATGGACAAGATCTTTGCCCGCAAGACGGCCGAGGGCGTCAAGGTACAGGAGCACATCTGCCACGCCCTCGGCCACCTGGGCTCGCCCCAGGCTTTGCCGCTGCTCAAGGCCATCCTCATCCGCAAAGGATTTCTGGTCGGCACCTGGGAGACGTCGGTACGGGCCGCGGCCCTCTACGCCCTCTCCCACATCCCCGGGACCGAGGCCAGGGAACTCCTGAAGAAGCAAGCATCCGACACCGACGCCACCGTCAGCCGGACCGCGCAGTTCCTGCTCTCCCAGGCCGACAACGGCCACAAGGGGGCGGCCTTGTTGGCCGCCCTGGAATCCGGGTCGTTATCGATGCCTTAAGAGCAGAGCAACTGGCGCTCGAGCAGGTGGGCGGCCCCCAGCAGCTCGAGAACCCGCTCGACCGGCGGACCCGCCTCGGTGATGACCAAGGTGCGACCCAGTTCCTTGAGCAGAGCGGCCATATTCAATAGCACGCCCACCCCGCACGATCCGATAAAGGAGACGTAGCGCATATCGATACGCACGTCTCCCCCCCGACCGACGACTCGCACCAGCTCTTGTCGAAGCTGGTCAGTGGTGGAGAGATCGACCTCCCCCCTCAATTCAAAATTATTGCCGCCCGCTATCGACGATTTGCAGATTTCCAACCGTACCAATTGCTGTGCCCCCCCACTTCAATAGAACTTGCTCGCCCAGTATAGACGCCGGGCCGGCTCGCACCAACGGCCCCTGGTATATTCATGGGCTATCCGAGGGTATGTCGCAGGCAACCCGAGGTCGAGCAGAGAAGTGCGGCGCCGATGCCTTCTGTTGCTTCCCTTCCTTCAGACGGCTTGCTGGCGGTGCTGGTGGCCTCCGACGAGGCACGCGACGTCGTGGGGCAGGTCCTTTCCGAACTGCCCCCGGACACCCGGGTCGCCCTGCTCGTCCAAGGCCTCTCCCGGGCCTCTGCAGAGGAGCTGGCATCGGGATTACGGCCCCGTCCGGTGGCGATATTGGACGGCAATACATCCATCGAAGCCGGTCGGTTTGTCGTGGTTCCGGCCGGAGACCCCGCGGTGCTGCAGGGCGCCACGCTGGTCCACCCTGCGGAGCCCGCGGTGACCCCGCTCGACGACCTGCTGATGTCGCTCTTGGAGTGGCCCGGGCTGGTCTCGGTCTGGCTGCTGGGCGGCCAACCCCCGGAGGGGCTGGCAGGACTGCAGGCCCTCCGATCGGCCGGGGCGGTCATTGGAAGAGTTCCGTCGGCCGCGGCGGAGTCCTTGACCCTGCCGGCCGCGGCCGAAGCCCTGGGCTGTGTCGACGTCACCTTGCTCGTCTCCGAAGTGGCAGCGGCCATCGCGCACCTGGCCCATACGCCGCCCCCCGGCGAGGGCCCGCTGGTGGTGGCCGACCAGGGCGGCGAGGTGCGCCGGCTCCTCAGCCTCTTGACTCGCACGACCGGAGTCGACTTCGGCCAATACAAGCGCAACACGTTCATGCGGCGCATCGCCCGCCGCATGGCTTTCCTGCGCATGACCAACCTGGCCGACTACGTGCGCTACCTGGAGACCCACCAAGAAGAGCTGCAAGCCTGCTACGACGACGTCCTCATCAGCGTCACCAGCTTCTTCCGCGACCCGCAGGTGTTCGACGCCCTGCAAAGCGAGGTGCTCCCTCGTCTGGTGGATCAACGGCTGCCCGACCAGCCTCTGCGGGCGTGGGTGGCGGGGTGCTCGACCGGGCAGGAGGCCTACTCCCTGGCCATGTGCATCCTGGAGTTCCTCAGCCAGCGCTCGCTCAACATTCCGGTGCAGATCTTCGCCACCGACGTGAATGAGCGGTCCATTGCAACTGCCCGGGCCGCCATCTACCCGTCGGCCATCACCCTGGAGGTGTCTCCGGAACGGCTCCAACGCTTCTTCACCCGGGTGGAGCGGGGCTGGCAGATCAGCAAGCCGGTGCGGGATCTCTGCATCTTCGCGCGGCAGAACCTGGCCCAGTCGCCCCCCTTTTCCAAGCTGGACCTGTTGAGCTGCCGGAACGTCCTCATCTACATGGGCCCGGCCCTGCAGCAGCGTATCATGCCCACTTTCCACTATGCCTTGAAGCCCACCGGCTTTCTCCTTCTTGGCAACTCCGAGGCAGTGGGGCGCTTCGCCGACATGTTCACGCTGTTCGACAAGAAGCACAAGATCTATGGAAAAAAAACCCTGTACCTGCCGCACGCGATGGAGCTGCGCCATCTGCCCGTGTTGCACGCGGTGAAGGATTATGCCATGTCGTATACCTCCGAGCAACGGGACCGAAGCGAGCTGTCATCGAGGATGGAGCACGTCCTGCTCGACCTGTACGCGCCGCCGGCCGTGGTCATCAACCAGGACTTCGAGATCCTCCACTTCCGAGGCCGGACCGGCCGCTACCTGGAGGCGCCCAGCGGCCCGGCCAGCCTGAACCTCCTCAAGCACGTGCGCCCCGGGCTCCTCTACGATCTTCGCAGTGCCGTGCAGCAGGCCGCCAAGGGGTCGGAGTCGGTGCCGGTGCGCCGCGACGTCGCCCTGCAGGATGGTGCGGAGCCTCGCCTCGTCCACCTGGAGATCCTGCCCATGCCCGTCAACGACGGTAGAGAACGATGCTACCTGGTAACGTTCCGCGACACGCCTCCGCCCGCCATCCAGGAGGTGCCGCCGTCAGACGGCGCCACCGACGACGACCGGGTGGCTCAGTTGATGCGCGAATTGAGCGCCACCAAGGACTACCTGCGCACCATCATCGAGGAGCACCAGACCACCAACGAGGAGCTCAACTCGGCCAACGAGGAGGTCCACGCCGCCAACGAGGAGCTGCAATCGACCAACGAGGAGCTGGAGACGGCCAAGGAGGAGCTGCAGTCGACCAACGAGGAGCTGACCACGCTCAACGAAGAGCTGTTTGAGCGAAACAGCGAGCTGTCGCGGGTGAACGACGACCTGCAGAACCTGCTGGCCAGCGTCAACCTCCCCATCCTCATGCTTGACACGGCCCTCTGCATCCGGCGGTTCACGCCGGTCGCCCAGAGGCTTTTCAACGTGATTCAGAGCGATGTGGGCCGACCTATCCGCGAAGTGCGGGCCAACATCGAGATTCCCGACCTGGAAGACGTCCTCGCCGACGTCATCAACAACCTGGCGACCGTCGAGCGGCAGTTTCAGTTCAAGAACCGGCTCTACATGCTGAGGATCCGCCCCTACAAGACGGCTGACAACAAAATCGACGGGGCCGTCTTGATGCTGGTCGATCTCCGTCAATATCCGGCC
>DASYBA010000519.1:0-2065 GCA_036501005.1 Candidatus Xenobia bacterium
ATGGGCATCGGCGGCCGACAAGGTCTTTTCGTGGGGCTTATCGGGAGCTATTACGAGCGGGTCGCATCGGAGCCCTGCACCGATGTCGAATGGCAGACCCAACTGGGGCGAGGCGAGGCGGTCCCAGAGTGGCGAGCAGGGCTGGGGCTGCTCTATCGAATCCAGCAGATGGCGCTGGTACCGGAGGCTCCGCACCTCACCGTGGAGCTCTTCCTGGCGTCCGACCGGCCGGCCCGGCATAGCGTGTACCACCCCACGACCTGGCGGCTTCTCTTGCGAGAGGGGCAGGTGCCGTGCCGGGAAGCGATGCAGGAAGTGCAGGATGCGTATGGCCTGGCTCCGCACCCGGGGCGGGACCTGGCCTGGCACGTCAACTTCCGCACCGTGGTGCCGCCGGTGGGGCTGGAAAAAGCTCGGTTGCATCGGCCGGTGGTTTGCCCTCGCACCGGCGAGCGCCTGGCCCGCCGCAACAGCCACCCGACGCTGGACGACCTGGCCACCTGGCAGGCCCGGGGGATCGACAAGATCACGCTGCACTACTGACCATCAAGGCAGGTGGAAGAAGACCAGGGCCATGATGACGTAGACGCAGATGAGTTGCACGCCCTCCATCCAGTTGGACTCGCCGTCGTTGGCCACCTGGCCGGTGATGACAACGGCCAGGGCGACACAGGCGACCTCCGGCATGTTGAAGACGAGGTCCATGGGCTTGCCCATGACCCGGCTGACGAGGACCAGGGTCGGCGCCATGAAGAGCGCGATCTGGATACTGCTGCCGATGCCGATACCCACGGCGAGGTCCATGCGATCGGCGATGGCCATGCGAATGGCGGTGGCGTGTTCGGAAGCCGCCCCCGCGGTGGACAGCACCACGACACCCACAAAGATCTTGGACCATCCCAGCATGTTGGTGACGACCTCCACGCTCGAGGCCAGGATTTCCGATACGACTGTGACCCCGAGAGCGCACAATACCAGGACGATGATGCAGCCGCGTACCGACCAGGGCTGTTCTGCCTCTTCCTCGCCCTCCTCGTCGGCCTTGCCCATGTATAAGTGCTTGTGCGTCCGTAGCGAAAAGTGCAGGCTGCAGAAATAGGCGACCAGGAGGACGACAGCGATCTCGTCACTCAGGTCCTCGATTTGCATCTGCTCTGCGTGCCCGGCCACGAGGGCGTGAAAGATGGCCGGCAGGATGAGGGCCGCGCAGGCCACCGTCAGCATGGTGGACCCAATGCTGGCGGCGGTCGGGTTGAAGGTCTGTTTTTCTCTCCGGCGGCCTCCGAACAGCATGCTCAGTCCCAGCAGGAGGAGCAGGTTGTTCATCACGGCGCCGGCGATGGAGGCCTTCACCACCTCGAACTGGGACTGTTGGAGGAGGAAGACCGCCAGGATGATCTCCGCCAGGTTGCCCAGCGTAAAGTTGAGCAGGGCGCCCGGACCTTCACCCACGTGGGCGGCCATGTGCTCCGTGGCGGTGCCCATCCAGGCCGCCAGCGGCACCAGGGCCACGCACGACAGGAAGAACACGGCCACCGGATTGACGTGAAGGGCGTGCAGCAAGAGGGCCAGAGGCACGAAAACGAGCAGACCGACTAGGACGCGGTCGACGACGGAGGTCTTGGTCATGCTCGCCCGATTCGAGGGGGTGGGGCAGAAAGCTTCCTTTACGAGTTCTTTACGACTGTGGAGGCTGCGCCGTCGGGGCCGACGAAGGAGGCGCCATGAACGAGCAGCGGCCTCCCGCCGAGAGTCTCTACGCCGACGAACTGAGCCGGCTGAAGGAGCAGGACACCTACCCTCGCCCACCCGGTTGGCAGTTGAGCCCGCAAGCTGTGCGCCGCTTCATCATCGGCGACCAGGCCGTACGGCCCAAGTTTGTGGGCCACCCGGCCCTGGTCGACCGGGCCATGGTCACCCTCGCCACCCAGCGCGGCCTGATGCTGGTCGGCGAACCCGGTACCGCCAAGTCGCTGCTCTCGGAGCTTCTCTGCGCCGCCATCGCGGGCACCTCGACCCTGACCATCCAGGGGAGCGCCGCCACCACCGAGGACCATATCCGATA
>DASYBA010000520.1:0-2693 GCA_036501005.1 Candidatus Xenobia bacterium
ACCCCGGCCTATCATCAGTTCGTCGACAAGAACCTCGACGTGCTGGTCCAGGTCGGGCCGGGCGGGACTCCGCTGCCCGCGTTCCTGCCGGCCAACGCAGTGACGCCGGACGCCATCACGCTGCCCGCTTCCGTTCAAGACGTGGACTTCATGAATCCCACGTGTCTCAACACCAAGGGGCACGCCGTCGGCTTCTTCGTGGCGCAGACCAATCTCCAGGACTCGACCGAGCTGCAGGACGGCTTCTACTGGGATGTCAGCCTGCCGCAGGCCATCCCTCTGAATCTGGGCAGCCTCGGCATCGACACGCCCCGGGTTGTGGACGCCTTCATCAACGACTCCGACGTCATCGCGGCCACGATTCAGTTACAAGACACGGACAGCTTCGAGCCGGTCATCCTGAACTTCTCGCCGACCAATCCGCAACCCCCCGTGAGTTTCTCCGACAGAGTCACGAATTTCGAGACCATGGTGGGATTCACCAACAGCGGGCTGCTGGTCTACGTCGGTTCCACCACCAACCCGGATGCCAGCGTGACCTCCGGCATCTACAGTTTCCCGACCCAGGGGCTGGTCGCGTTGCCAACGCAGGTGGTGGTGAACACCGGCTCCGTGCAGTACATTCCGCTGAACGTGAACAATAACGACGACATCCTGGTGCAGCAGAATACCACGCTCGGGTCGAGTACCGACTTCGACTTCGTCATCTTCGGCGGCGGCAAGACCGAATCGCTCTTGCAGAACGGTTTCGACGTTCCCACGCTTGCCCATTACACTCCGTTCGTCCCCACCGGACAGGGCGGGGCCATGGGCGACGGCGGGCATGTCGCACTGCTGCTGGCAGCCGGCCCGGATGGCACCGTGCCCGGGGCGCCCGGCATTCAGCAGCTCATCCTGCTGACGCCCGAAACTCAGTGATTGGCGGGCAACGACTTGACGACGATGCGCACGGGATAATTGGACCCCGGTTCGGGGATGGCCAGGAGATCGACGTCTCGCTGCTCCCCTGGCGCTAGATCGTAGTCGGCCAGCGCGGCTTCTCGCTTCTGGCCCGGATTGGCCCCGACGACCGGCGTCTCCATGAAGGTCCCATCGACTCGCAATGACCCTCGCGCGGGACCTCCTCCCGCCGCGAACACCACATAGGCTTTCTGCGTCTCGGTGGTGGGGTTGTCCAGATGCAGCCGCACATGGTAGAGCACCCCGTAGTTGCCAGGATTCGGGAGCCCGTCGCTCTCCGGATACGGCGGGCCTCCCAGGTCGACGAAGCACCATGGGCCCTTGGCGGCATAGCTGGCCTGCACATCCGTCGAGGGGGCCGGGTACGCGCCTCGTGCCCGCACGGCCCGGTTGGCTTTCGGATCGTCCACCTGCCCACCCCCCAGCGCCTGCACTACAAAGTGCACGTCGCTGCCCTGCAACGTCTGCACCAGGCCCAGGCCGGCCGAGATTTCACCCGGGGCCAGATAGCGCCGTTCCACGTCGTAGCGCCCCCCGGATGGAATATCGACGGCCCAGGCGGCCCCCAGTTGCGCCCAGTGTAGAAACCGCCACGTCGCCAGATGCCCCACGTAGATCTCGTCAGGGCTGGGGCCCGCGCCGGAGGCCGTCACCAGCACGCGAGCGGGCGCCGAACCGCGGTTTTCGATAGAGACGCGCAGGGTCCGGGCGTCTCCGAGGTCGTGATGATGGTAATAGTACCACGCCGTGCCCGATACGGGCTCGTCGAGGAGGGTTCCGGGCCCGACCAGGTCTTCCGGGTTGTTGCTCGCCAAGAGCGTGGTGGCCGCCGCCGGGGCGGGCAGGCCGGTCGAGACCGAGACCTGCACGTTGCGCACCGCCGAGGCGAGGCCTTTGCCTTCTGCCCAGACCGTCATGGGGGCTTGTTCGGGCGGCCCCTGGGGTACCATGTCCCAAGAGGCGCTCACGCCCGCCGCCGGGTCGAGAGCCGCCTTCTGGAACAGATCCCGCGACAGGCCTTCCAGGGCCAGGTCGCGGAGCCAGGGACCGGAGATGGACAGGTGCAGGCTGTAGGGAACAGTGCCGGCCGTACGTTCGACGACGACCGGGATGTCGCGATGGAGGGCGCCGTGCACCGCCAGCAACGCGGTCGTTCCCGCGGCCACGCCGGTGAGCCTGCCCGCGCCGGTCACGCCGACGATGCGTCGATCGTGCTGGGGGCTGAGGGACCACCCGGGGGGGAGGAAAATCTGTCGCACGTCGCCCACCGGGATGCGGACGATGGGTGGGATTTCGGCCACGCTATGGACGTGATGCAGAGCCTCGACCCAGCCTCCGACGACCTCGGCGGCCGTCTTGCCGTAGTCGGCGGCCCCGCGCTCCGACAGGGCCCGCACGACCCGTCCGGCCGACACCAGGGTAGGGGTGCCGGCCACCGTGGCAAGCGCCATGCGGCGGTCTTCCCCGGGCTGGGAGCCGATGGCGTCGAAGCGATGGGCCATGCGCTCGCCGTCGTCTTCGGCGGCTCGTGGGCTGGTCGCGTAGAAGGTCAGGGTGGCCTGCCCGACGCGGACGGTCTCGACCCAACGGCGATCGCCGGCGGCATTGGCCCCTTCCGCCACCGACCAGGTCACGGGCACGGTGGCTTCGGTCGAGGGCAGGTGTCGCACCGCCGCCGGACGGGCAGCAGCGCAGGGAAAGGCGGACAGGCAGCCAAGCAGGACCGTGAATAT
>DASYBA010000521.1:0-3946 GCA_036501005.1 Candidatus Xenobia bacterium
AGCCAGGCGGCGGGGGCGCTACGACCGGGGGGGGCGTGTCCCCCGTAACCACGACGCCATACTGCGCGTGTGCCGGGCCGGCCGCGCCCAGGGTTAACAGGGCGCCCATTCCGACCGTCAGTAAAGCATTCTTCAACATCAGTGACCTCCAGTGATTGCAGCCATTGTCCTACCATATTACATGAACTCGTCTGAATTTCACCCTGCAAATGATTAGAAAAGGCCATAAATGGCGGTTTTCTAATGCACTGCCGAGGCCAGTTCAAGCGCCGGAGCCAATTTCGGCAGGTGCTTCAAGAGGAGCGTCGCCTGCGTACGGGCCTGCTTCGGTCGGCTCTCCACCAAAGCCTGCCACCCGGTCGCCAGGGCTTTGCTGCGAGGCTGCAGGGCCAGATCCTGCGCTCGCTTCAAGCAAGCCGCCGCCTGCGGGTTGTCATGCAGATGCCAGGCCAGGCGGCCGACCTCAAACCAGGCGTCTCCGTCGTAAGGTCGCTGCGTAGCGACTGCCCGCCAGCTCTGGTGCGCGCCCCGCAGGTCGCCGTCGGCCTCCAGAAGACGTGCCCAGGCGGCCGTGGCATCGGGGCTCGTGCAGGTTCGGTGGACACTCTCCAGGTCTCGACGAGCGGCTGCCCGGTCGCCCAGATCCAGCCAGGCCTGGCCGCGCAGCAGGCGCTCCCCCTGGTTGCGCACGGTCAGATGGCAGAGCCGCAGCCAGAGCGCCCGGGCCCCTCCCGATACGCCCTCGTCGCGCCAGGCTTCGCCCATGTCGAAGAGCAACTGATTGTCGAACGGTTCGATAGAACGCCCCTGGCGGAACGCTTTCAAGGCTGCGCTCTCGTTCAGTTGACCGAGCTGATAGTCGGCCTCCCAGCGAGCCGCCAGCAGCGAACGTTCGCCCCGATCGAGCAGCGCCCGCACGGGCGCATCGGCATCGCGCAGATGCGAGCTGAGGTCGATGTCGGCGGCGGCTACCGTGGCGTCAGGGCTGTGCCCCGCCCGCACGATTTCCATTTTAGCCCCCACCAGATCGTCTGCCTGGAGAAAGGCACGGGCCATGTGAAGATGCACGTCCTGGTCGGCACCTTTGAGCAGCAGGGCCTGCCGGTAGGCGGCGAGGGCCGTATCGACGTGGCCTCCGTCCAGCTCGAGATCGCCTTGCAACAAGGGGATCCAGGGGTTGCCGGGCAGCAGGTTGCGCTCCTCGCGCAGCCAGCCCAGCGCCTTCTCTCCTTCGCACTGCTCGGTCGCCAGTTCGGCCAGCTTTTCCCACGCCTCGGTAAACTCCGGATCCGCGGCCACGGAAGCCCGGAACTGGGCTTCGGCGGCGCTCGCATCGCCCGACTGATAGTCGGTGAAGGCCAGCAGGTAGAGGAGCAAGGCTCGAGTATGGTCCCCTTCCGGATTCAGTTCGAGGGCGGATTGGAGGGGGGCTGCCGCCCCCTTCCAGTCGTCGGCGTCGTATCGATCGACCGCCGTGCTGAATAGATAGGGTGTCATCTCGTCAGGACGGGGCGCCATGGCGATGACGAACAAGCAACCGAGCATGACGCCCATGGAGCCCAGCATCATGCCCCGCATGCCAAAGGGCTCGGACGGCAACCGCAACAGCAAGGGCGACAACATGACGCCGGCCAGCAGGCCCCCGAGGCTGCTGGCCATGTTCACGGGCAGATCCGTGAGTGCCATGCCCGCTAGCGCGACCCCTTCGAGCAGGACCGCCCCCCCCAGGACACCGCGGACGTCTGGATTGTAATCGTTGGCCCGCAAGGACAGGCTCGCCCCGAGCGCGCCTACCAGCGCCAACATGACGGGCGTGGCCCCGCAGGTCGGGCCGCTGCCCAGAGCCAGGGAGGCCAGTTGCGACACGGCAGTGGCCCACACGCACAACAACACGAAGCGCGCCGTTCCCAGCACGTCTTCGGCCAGGGGGCCGAACGTCAACAGCAGGATGAGGACGGCCACGAGATGGATGGGGCCATCGTGCACAAAGGGTGAAGCCAGCAGACGCCACGTTTCACCGGCCCAGACGTGGGGGTTGTCGTTCTGGCACATCTGTGACAGATCGGGCATGTCCCACCGCTCCGACAGATATTCGATACCGGCGTTGACGAGCACCAGCACGGCGGCCAGGACACGGCAGGCAGGCGTTCCGTTGCGCACCAGGAGCGGAATGGACTGGATGGTATAGCGGGGGGCCTCGGGCATGGCGGTGCGGCTTCGTCCCGGTTCTACCGCTTCCTTTCATTCAGAGCTTTCTTCTTCAACCGGCTGCTTCTTCTTGGTCCAGGCGTACAAAGCCGGAATGAGGAACCAGGCCATGGGACGGGACACTGCCACGCCGCCCACCACCACCGCGGCCAGCGGCGCTTCGACGGTGGCCCCCGTGCCGGAGGCGACCAGGAACGGGATGAGCCCGATACTGCCCACCAGGGCCGACAGAAGCTCCGGCCGCAGTCGTACCAGGCCGCCGGTGGTGGCCGCGTCCGACGCTGACAGTCGATGCTCCTGGCGCAGGCGATTCATGTAGGCGACCATGATCATGCCGTTCTGCACCGCAATGCCGAACTTGGCGATCAAACCGATATAGGCGGGAACGTTGAAGTGAAGATTGAGGAGCATCAACAGGAACGTCCCACCGGCCACGCCCAGCGGCACGCTGGTGAGCACCACCAGCGTGTCGACGACGTTGTCGAATGACAGGTAGATGAGGAGAAAGACCACCAGGAGGGTGGCTGGAATGGCAAACACCAGCGTACTGAACGCATGGGAGGCCTCCTCGGCCTGGCCGCCCCAGTGGACGGATATGCCGGGGGGCAGCTTCATGCCCGACAGCCGTTGCTGGGCGTCAGCGACCACGCTGCCGACCGATCGGCCATGGACGTCGGCCATCACCACCAGGCGTCGCTGCCCGTTGTATCGATCGATGTGATCGAAGCCCACGTCGTATTTGACCTGGGCGAGGTCCAGGAGGGGCACCTTGAGGCCAGAACCGGTGCTGACCAACAGATGCGAGATGGCGTCCCGATCGGCGCGGAAGGCCGGCGACACACGCACCACGATGTCGTAGCTCTGATTGTCGAGGAAGACCTGCCCGGCGGTGTTGCCGCCCACCGCACTGTGCACCACGTCCAAGGCATTCTGCATGGTGACGTTGTAGCGGGCCATGCGGGCCCGATCGGGCACGATGTCCAGGTTGTCGATGCCGGTGAAGTGCTCTACGCCCACGTCGGCCGCTCCCGGCACCTTCTCCATGACGTCGCGGATGGTGTCTGCCGCGTGTAGCATGTCGGTCGCATTGCTGCCCAACACGTACACCGCGATGGGCGTATTGAACCCGGAGATCATCTCGTCCGTCCGCATCTCCAGCTCCTGGCTGAACTGCACGGTCATGCCGGGCAGGCCGCCGAAAGCCTTGCGCAGGTCGTCTTCCATGCTCTGCTTGGTGACGCCGGGCCGCCATGCCTCGACCGGTTTGAGGCGAATCGCCAGTTCGTCGTTGTCGATAGACTCCGGGTCGCCGCCCAGCTCCGGCCGCCCGATGTAGCTGGTCGCCGATGACGCCTCCGGGAGCACCTGCAGGGCCTTCGCCTGCAGTCGCCGCCCCACGTCGAGGGCATAGGTCAGCGAGGTGGACGGCGGCAAGGTGAAGCGCAGACGGAAGTTACCCTCCTCCAGCGAGGGCAGAAACTCGCTCCCAGTCAAGCCGAAGGTCCACACGCTGGCGGCCACGATCAAGACCGACGCCAGCACCACCCAGAGCGGGTTGCGAATGCAGAAGGCCAGCGGACCCTGGTAGATGCGCTGCAGGCCGCGGGTGACCAGGTTGGGCGGGGCATGCGCCCCGCCGGGCAAGGGACGGATGAGATAATAGCAGAGGGCCGGTGCGGCGACCAACACCATGAGAAGAGACCCGATCATGGAAAACATCACCGACAGCGCCAGGGGA
>DASYBA010000522.1:0-3858 GCA_036501005.1 Candidatus Xenobia bacterium
CCAGTGGAAGGTGCAGAGCTCCGTCGTCACCAAGCAGGACGTCGTCAAGGGCGACAACATGCAGATGTAGAGTGGAACCACAGTCTGATGCCACCGTGCCGGTGCCGTTGCCCGGTGCGGTGCCTACCACCCCCCCGCTGAACATTCCCGGATACGAGCTGGACTCGGTTCTGGGGGAAGGGGCGTACGGCCAGGTCTGGAAGGCCCGCCAGGTCCAGACCGGGCAGGCCGTGGCGGTCAAGATCCTGTTCGGGGGGGTAGACATCGCCACCCTCGCCCGCGAGGTGGCCCGCATGGCCAACGTGGGGGAGCATCCTCACGTCGCGTCGTTGTTCGACGGCAACCTGGACCACGTGCCCCCATACCTGGTGACCCCTCTCTTGCGGGGCTCGCTGGCCGATGCGGCTCGTCCTTCGGTCGCGCAGGCGGCTACCTGGTTTGAACAGATGGTGGAGGGGTTGGGCTTCGTGCACCGGCACGGCATCATCCATTGCGATCTGAAGCCCGGCAACGTGCTGCTGGACGGCGAAGGGCAGATTCGGGTGGTGGACTTCGGCCAGGCCAGTCCGGTGGGCGAGGACGGCCTGCACTATGGCACGTTCTGGTACATGCCGGCGGAGCAGGCCCGCTTTCCCGATGCCCCGCCCCCGGACGTCACGTGGGACATCTATGCACTCGGTGCGACCATGTACGGGGTTCTCACTGGAACCCGGGCTCGCTCGGCCCCCGAGCAGGATCGAATGCTGGCCGCCCAGGCCGACGTGGTCGCGAAGCTCACGTGGTACTCCGCGACGCTCCCGCGCTTGGCGCTGACGCCACTTCGACGCATCAATCCAGCGGTCGATGCCGATCTGGCCGCCATCGTCACCCACTGCCTGGAGATCGATCCAGGGCTTCGCTACCAGTCGATGGGTGAAGTCCAGGCCGACCTGCGGCGCCGCCGAGAACGACAGCCGCTGCAGGTGCGACGCCACCAGCGGGCCTACGTGGCGGGCCGCTTCCTCCTGCGTCATGCGGTGGTCCTGGGTATCGTGGCGGCCTCCCTCATGGTCATGGGCGTGGGCCTGGTTCGATACATCCAGGGCATTCGGGCGGCCCACCAGGCCGAGGCGCAGGCCCGCCGTCGAGCGCAGGTGCAACTGGCGGCGCTGGAGTTTGAGAAAGGCCGGCAGGCGCACGACGGGACGGGTCTTCTGTGGCTGGGCCGGGCCGCCGATGACGACGTCGAGCAGACCCGCTACAAGGTGGCGGTCTCCCTGGCCCTGCAGCGCCAGCCCAGACTGGTGGCTTTGATGCCGTCGGAGGGACCTCTCTGGAAGGCCGTTCTATCCCCCGACGGCCGGGTCGTGGCGACCGCCTCGGACGACGGCAACGTGCGGCTTTTTGACGCCGCTGGCACCCCGCTGGGCGCTCCCATCAAGCTCGGCAGTCCGGTCTTCGCAGTCGCCTTCAGCCCGGACGGCCAGCGAGTGGCGGGCGGCGCCTTGGACGGCTCGATACGGATCTGGCACGTGCCTTCCGGCCAACCCGTGACCCCGGTGCTCCGCCACGGCCGCCGCGTGCTCTCCGTGGCGTTCAGTCCCGACGGCCGGGAGTTGCTGTCGGCCAGCGACGACCACACCGCCCAGGTGTGGGATGCCACCACCGGAGCCCTGCGCTTGACCGTGCGGCATCACGACCGAGTCATGTCGGCCGTGTTCTCTCCTGACGGGACCCGTTTTCTGACGGCTTCGAGAGACAGGACCGCTCAGCAGTGGGACGCCCGCACGGGGCGCCCGCTGGGCGCCGCCTTGCGGAGTGCGGGCCGGCTCGAGTCAGCGGCCTACAGCCCGGAGGGACGGCACGTGGTGACGACGTCGGACGATGGAACGGCTCGGCTGGACGGCCGCATCATGATGCACCACGACGACATCGTCAATGGGGCCTGGTTCAGTCCGGACGGCACTCGGCTCGCCACGGCCTCGCGAGACGGCACGGCCCGCATCTGGGCAGTCTCCGATGGACGTCCCCTGACGCCCCCGCTCCGGCACGGCGACTGGGTGTGGACCGCCCGCTGGAGCCCCGACGGCCGTTTCCTGGTGACGGCTTCCCGGGATCGCACCGCGCAGGTATGGGATGCCGCCACGGGCACCCCGGTCGGCGAGCCGCTGCCGCACCCGGATCGGGTCGCGACGGCAGAATTCAGCCCGGACGGGCGCCGCATCTTGACGGCCGCCGACGATGGCCAGGCGCGGCTATGGAACATGCCCGCGGCCTTGCCCGATCGGCTGGAGGGCGACTCCGGCCCGCTGGGAGGGGTGCGCGAGGGGTTGCTGTCGGCCTCCGAGGCTGTGAGCCACGACCTGTTGGCTACCGCCGGGTCTGACGGAAAGGTCCATCTGTCGCATGCCGATGGGCGTCCCCTGACCCACGTGGCGGTGGGGAACGCCCCGGTGACCTGGGTGGGCTTCAGTCCGGACGGTCGGTGGCTAGGGGCCGGGGACGACCGCGGCCAGGTGTTGGTGTGGGACTGCCAGCAGGCTCGGGTGGTGTTCCGCCAGCAGCAGCAGACCCAGCGCATCCTATGGGGCGCCTTCAACCCGAATGGGTCCATGCTGGCGACCGTCAGCATGGACAAGACGGCCGAGGTGTGGACCTGCCCGGGCGGCCGCAGCGTCAACCAGAAGCCGCTGCGGGCCAGCGACCGGGTGGTCTTCTGTTGCTGGAACCCCGACGGGCACCACCTGCTGACGACCTCTTTCGACAAGTCGGCCCGCTTGTACGTCCTCCCGGGCAGCGATCAGCCCACCCTCCGTCTGACCCATCACGGCTCGGTGCTGCGGGCCGCCTTCAGTCCGGATGGGACCCGGCTGGTCACCGGCGGGAGCGACGGCGTGGCCCAGATCTGGGATGTCTCCAGTGGCCAACTCCTGTTCCGCCTGCCCCACGGCGATCGGGTCCAGGCGGTCGCCTTCAGTCCGGATGGACGCCGCCTCGCGACCGGCAGCGACGATGGCACTGCCGTCGTGTGGGATGCGGCCACCGGCCGCCCGTTCACGGCACCCCTGGCGGCCCGTGGACCCGTCACCCAGGTGGGCTTCAGCGCCGATGGCGACCAGCTTTTTGCCATGTCTGACCAGGTCCTGCAGCGCTGGAACCTGCGAGCCGACCTGGACGAACCCGCCGCCCTGCTGGATCTGGAGACGTCTGTGTGGACGGGCTTCTCGCTCTCTCCCGACGGCCTGGTCACCGCCTGCAGCCCGCAACAGTTCCACGCCGAGCTGGCGGACTGGCAGAACGCCGCCCCAGGTCATGCCGCTACCTGCCGCTGGCAGGCGGCCAACTTGTGGCAGGCGGCCCGGCAGAGGAATTAACCTTCGCTCAGTCCGAACATCGCATGAGCGCGGAGGGATGAGCCTGAAAATCCATTACCAGGGAGACGACCCCGAAGTGGTTCGTACACTGCAGGGCGAGTTGTGCGCCCTCGAGGGTTGCGAGGTCATCCTGGCCGCCGACGTCGTGAAGACGTCGGCGGTTCCGGTCGTGGTGGTGGGCGACGTCGAGACGGCGCAGCGAGCCCAGGAGGCGGGGCTGGACAGCCTCTATCGGGATGCCGAGGGCCACTACCTGCGCCTGCTGCCGGGCGCCCTGCAGCGCGCGGTCAGGCGCCACCAGGCTTTGCACGACAGCGAGGAGCGCTGGGCGCTGGTGGTGGAGGCCGCTAGAGACGGCCTGTGGGACTGGAATATTACCTCCGGTTCCATGTTCTTCTCCTCTCGTTGGAAGCTCAGTATCGGATATGAGGCCGACGATCTGGCCCCCACTCCGACCGAGTGGTTCAACCGCGTGCATCCCGAGGATCTGGCCGCCTTGCAGGCC
>DASYBA010000523.1:0-22927 GCA_036501005.1 Candidatus Xenobia bacterium
AGCTCGATCGCCATTCTGGACATTGTTTCTGCTTCTTTCAGCAGGGCCGAAACCCTTTCCCCCACCATCGCCGCGGTCAGCACCCCTCTTACCTCGGGCACCACTTCATGACCCGCCAGGATGTTGGGCTGGGCCACGTAGCCCATGCGAGCGACCATACGGGGCAGGAAGAACCCCTTGACCATGCGCCCGACCCCGGGCAGGTAGTCCAGCAGCCCCACCAGTCCGACGCTGGGAATTTCTTCCGGGGCGTTGAGGGGCAGGATGGTCACCGTCGGTCGTCCCAGGACCGCGGCCTCGGCGGTCTTCGTGCCGGGAATGCTGACCACCAGGTCTGCGTGGGCTACCGTCGCCATGCCATGCGGGCGGATGGCGATGCTGACCCCGTCGCCCACGATGGCCTCGGGGGTCGTCTCGGCCGGCATGCCTTCCAGTTTCGGATGGGGCACGAGCCGGGGAGCCAGCGGTTGCAGGAACGGGCTCAGCATGGTCTCGTAGCGAAAGCCGGGCAAGAGCTTCGAGACGGACAGGAAGAAGGGAAGAAGCTGTTCCGCCTCTCGCTGCCGGCTGCCGGGCAGGTAGAGGATGGTCTGCGGAGGCTGTTTGGGCGCGGGGGGCGCGTCAATCTGATCCAGCACGGAATCGGTCACCAGGTCGCCCACCACGTAGATCTTGTCTGGTGCAATGCGCTGGCGCAGCAACCGATCCCGGTCTTGGTCGGTCTTGACGAGGTAGCCCGTGAAGAAGCGGTCCCATTGTCGCTGCGCCCACTGGTAGGCCCAGGTCGGCATGCCGTGCTGGCGGGCCAGAAAGGCCGCGTACATCAGGTCGCCGCCGAGGTGGAGCAGGCCCTCCGGGCGGGTCTTGGGCACGTTCGCCAGGGTGTACACCTCGTCCACCACCTGCTTCGCGACCTCGGCCTCGTGCCCCGTCGCAAACGTGCATGGCAGCAGGATGACCTGCAAAGTGAGGTCGGGGCGACGCTGTTTGAGCCGCTTGGCGACAGGCTTGAGCCACCCGGAGATCTCTCCGGGGCTGTTCGCCGTAATCCAAAAGGAGGGCATGGCCGCCGCTTCGGGCCTTTCGTTAACACCCCTCTAACACGGTCAGACCGATTTGGTAATCCTATTACGTTATCCTAAAACCATGAGCACTATCGGAATGAATCTCGCCTGCAATACCATCGAACAAATGCAACTGGCTCGCGTCTCGCCGTTTAACGACCCACCCCGGGGGTTGGACGTCGGGGAGGCGCACGACGGCTTCAAAGCCATCGAACACGACAGCCCCGATCGATCTGAAGTGACCCTGTCTCGCACCGCGTGGTACGCCTCTATCGGTTCACGGCAATTCGATCACGCCGCCGTCGTGGATCAGGTCGCCTTGCAAGCCCTGGCCCGAGGCGTATCGGGTCCGGTGGGCGCCATCCTGGTCAATGTCGGCAAGGAGATTTTGCGGCAACTGCCCGCGCCGGGCCCTCAGCCGAAGCGTGGCTTCCATTTGCATCGTCCTGCGGATCCGCGGGACGATTACGAGGCCGACCGGCTGCAGATCGCCAGGACGTTCACGACCAGCGTGGCGCAGAGCAGCGAGGACGCCCCCCAGCGTGAGGCTGCCCAGCACGCCCTGCAGGCCGGCGGGAAGGCGATCACTCTCTTTCTAGAAGGCTGACCAGGCGGGTCGTGGAGCGGTTCTCGACCAAGGTGATGAAACGAACCTCGCCGCCGTGCTTTTTGACGGTAGCTTCTTCGGGGAGGACCTGGCCGGTATAATCGCCGCCCTTGACGTGGATGTCGGGACGTATCGAATCGATGGTCTCGACCGGTGTCGACTCGTCGAAGATCACGACGCGATCGACACACGCCAGGGCGGCGATGACCCGCGCCCTGTCCTGCTCGGGAACGAGGGGTCTCCGTTCACCCTTGAGGCGTTTCACCGAGGCGTCGGAGTTCACGCCGACGATGAGGACGTCGCCAAACGACCGGGCGGTCTCCAACGTCTGGACGTGGCCCACGTGCAACAGGTCGAAGCAGCCGTTGGTGAAGACGACGCTCTTGCCTTGCGAGCGCCACCCCTGGGCTTCGTGGGCCACGTGGTCTGTCGACTGGACCTTGTGGCCCGTCATACTGCTTCGTGAATGCGGGGCATGGACGCCAGGATCTCGTCTGGGGCCGTGGTGGCGGTACCCACTTTGCGCACCACGACGGCGGCGGCGAGGTTGGCCAGGTTCACCGCCTCGTGCAGCGTGGCGCCGGCCGCCAGGCTGAGGGTCAGCGTGGCGATGACGGTGTCGCCCGCACCACTCACGTCGTAGACCTGGCTGGCCAGGGCCGGCACGTGGTAAGCCGGCTCGTGCGTCTGGAAAAGCGACATGCCGTGTTCGCCCCGGGTGATGAGCACGGCGTCGACCTGCAGACGTTCGAGGAGCTCACGGCCGGCCTGACAGACGCTGGCGTCGTCCTTCAAGGCGAAGTTGACGGCGGCGGCCGCTTCGCCCTGGTTGAGCGCGATGAGGTGCGCCCCGCGGAAGTTCGACAGGTTCTCTGGCTTGGGGCCTGCCACGACCTTGGCGCCGTGGCTTCGGGCATGTTGCACGAATTTCTCCACCACCGCAGGCTGCAGAACGCCCTTGTTGTAATCGGACAGGACGACGGCGTGCCAGGTCTGGGTGTCCTTTTCGGCGACCTGGAGCAAGGTGGCGAGGACGTAGCCATGAATCGGGTCGCGACGTTCCCAGTCGGTCCGGAGCAACTGCTGGGAGTGGGCGATGATGCGGGTCTTGGTGGTGGTCGGCCGGTCGGGATCGACGATCAGCCCGGACACGTCGACGCCGCTCTGGGCCAGGGCCTGGCGGAGCCGGTTGCCGGACTCGTCGGCGCCCACCACGCCCGCCAGGCCGGTCTGCGCGCCCAGCGACTGCAGGTTGTGCACGACGTTGGCGGCGCCGCCGGGGGTGTGCGAGGACGATTCCACGTCGAGCACCTGGACCGGCGCTTCGGGAGAGACCCGGGTGACCTTGCCCCACACGTAGTGGTCGAGCATGCAATCGCCGACGACGAGGACGCGTCGCTCGCTAAAGCTTCTGAACAGCTCTCGAGCTCGGGAGGGCGTCATTTCAACACCGTCTTGCGGGCCAGTTCTTCCTTCAGGCAGGCGGTGAGGAGCGGCACCATCAACTCATGATGGCCCGTCAAGGTGTACCCCTGGCCCCCCAGTTCTTTCGCTCTCGATACGGGGTTGAGGTTGCTTCGATAGTGTTGGATGAAGTCCATGGTGACGCCGACAAAGCCTTCCGCGGGGGCGCCCGTGTTGCGGGCCGCGGTGAGGGCTTTTTCGAAGACGACGGGGAGGACCACCGCCGAGCCGACGTTGAGGACGACCGAACCGGGGCGCAGGGTCGCCACCACGCCGCACAGCAACCGGAAGTCGTGGAAGGTGGCGGCCCCCAGGGCGTCACCGTGAGCATTCGGGTGGGTGTGTTGAATGTCGCCGCCGATGGCCAGATGGACGGTCACGGGGGTTTTAGCCGCGTAGGCTGCGGCGAGGAGGCTGCGGTGCAGATGGGGCGGGGCCTGTTGATGGAGAAGGCGTCCCACGGCCTCGCCCAGTCCGATATGGTCTCGATACGCCTCGTCGGCCGCCCGGTTGAGGAACTGCCCGGTCTCGGTGACCATGCCGAAGCGGCCGGTCTTGATGCCCGCGGCGACATCTTCGGACGTCTGGCCGATGAGAGCGACCTCGACGTCGTGCACGATGCCGGCGCCGTTGAGGGCGATGCCTTGCAGGGCGCCCTCTTCGAGAAGGTTGATGAGGATGGGGGCGAGGCCTACCTTGAGCACGTGGGCGCCCATCATCAGCAACACGGGGTGGTGCTCGGTGACGGCCCCGGCCCAGGCCCGGCCGATGGCCCGCAAATCACGGGCGGCCAGGATGTCGGGCAGCGAGTCGAGGAAGTCGCCGACGTTGGCACCGACCTGGTGGGGACGGGCAAAGGCGGCCTCCTGGACCTTGTTGGCCCGCTCGCCCAGGGGGTAGGTCTTCACCCGCGACAAGTCGAGCGGCTTGACGTCATACGGCATGGGACGGGCCGCTTCGGCCGGGGGTGGCCTTCTCCTTCTAGTTGAGCCAACCAGACGTCCAGCCAGTCATGCTTGAGATGACCGCGGATGTTGATGGGATAGTCGGCCGTGAATGAATTGTTCCACCTGGGCGGCAGTGTTCCCAGCGGGTCCACTGGGATGGGCGTGCTCCCCACCCCGCAAGACCGCCGTAGCCCACCCAGTGACTCAAGCGGATGTAGGCGTCGCCAGGCGCCAGATGCACGGGCTCAAGCTGCACGGGCGAGGGGGACGGCCACGCCAACTCAGCGGGGCGGTGGGCGAGGGACCGGGTACCAGGGTCCGATATTTGAGGTGTCGCAGCAATCCATGCAGTGGCCATTATTACCCCGACAAGACAGACGCAGTTCAGGCGATCGACGTGCACGGGCTCAGCAGAGACGCCACCGCCCCGACATGCCCCGTTTGGCTCATCTGCGTTCTATATATGTGAATTATTCTCCCCAGCGGCTCATATCTGTTGTGAATTCGAGTGTTTCTTCTCATATATCGCAAAAACGTTTCTGGAGGTCGATCTCTCCGGCCGGCAGGCACTCTGGCTAGAGCGAAGCGCAGTCAGGCTGGGTCGCATGTTCCAGAGGGAACTTGTCGGCGCCGAAGTGGTGCGGAAGTCGCCAACACCACCCGGTGGTGATAGTCCGCTAAAATTGCCACCAGATAGTGATAGGACCATGGCGCATGCCTGGTTGGAGAACACCCCTTGCGCCCTCCTCTATCGTACGTTGTCACGCTGGTCATCGTTGCCAGGCCCAGTGCGATGGTCGAAGCATAAGGGGATAGCAGAGGCGTCGCCGCCCCTTCTGGCTCACGTCCGTTCCATATATGAGCGTTATTCTCCGCAGCGGCCCATATCCACATATCCATTGTGAATTCGAGTATTTCTTCTCATATATCGCAAGAGGACGATCTCTTCGTTGGCAGGCTCGCTGGCTGGAGCAAAGCCCAGTCAGGCTGGGTCGCATGTGCCAGGGGGAACTTGTTGGGGCCTTGATTCGGGCTTGGTCAACACCACCTGGTGGTGATAACCCGATAAAATCACCAACAAGTGGTGATAGGAGCACGGCGCATGCCGATGGGAGAAACGCCTGGCGGCCACTTCTATCGGGTGATGTCATGCTGGTCGTCGTTGCCCAAACAGCTTTTCTGGAGGACGATCTCTTCCGCTCGCTGCTATAGCAAAGCACAGATGAGCCGGGAGTTCCAGAGGGAACTTGTCAGCGCCGAAGCGATTCCGACGGGGTCAAACCACTTCACGGACCAGGGCGGCATTGGCGGCCGGCGGGTAATATTTTCGCCGGTGAACGGTTTACCGTTCGTTGTCGAAAATATCGGGCCAAAAATGCCCGATAGGAGTCGCTGCATGTTCGTCCCCGGCGCGGCATGCCGGGTTCATCTACGGATGCGGTGCTAGAAAAGCCCGCTCCACCCGCTCGTCCGCCACGGGCGCATCATGGGCATCCCGGCGGACTCGTGAGATGGCCTCCACCGCGCTTTGTCCCTGAATGACATGCCCGAAGACCGTGTACTGTCCGTCCAGGAAACTCTGGGTGCCAATGCAGATGAAGAACTGGGTAGTAGCGCTGCCCGGATCGCTATTGCGAGCCATCGACACGGCCCCGGCATCGTGGGGCAAACCGTTGAACTCCGCTAGAAGGCGCGTTTGATGGTCGCCCCCTGTCCCCAGAGTGAACGATCGTGTTGTCGTGTTGACGAGTATTGGGATCGCCGAACTGGATCATGAACGACGGAATCACCCGGTGGAAGAGGAGGCCATTGTAGTAACCAGTCTGCACCAGCCGCTTGATGCGGGCCACGTGCTGCCGCGCGTGCGGGTAGAGTTCGAAACAGGATATCGCCACGGTGCGTGTGCAGAACGACCACCCGGGGATCGGGTTGTCGCAGGTCAACGCGAGATGGCGACGGGCTCGATACGTTGGATGGGGTCTGGCTGCCCTGAACGACCCCTGGAGCGCGGGGCCCGTGCCACCAGGCTGCAAGAGCCAAGGCCGCCAGCACGCAGCAGAGCCACAGGACATCCGCCCGGCGTCGTCTCACTATCACTCTCGGGTTCCACGCCCTTCATTATCGGCACCACTGAGGCAAATCCCGCCTCCCCTCCGGCGCCCCCGCCGTCGTCGATTAAAGGACTTCGAGTGCTCGGGCTCCGAACCGGTGCGAGTGACCTGTCGTTTTTGCGCCGAGACCATCCAGGATGCCGCCATCTTGTGTCGATATTGTCAGTCTTCTCTTATCGAAGAGCCCCCCAGCTTACCGATAGGACCGTCTCGGCCCATTCCGAAGGTGCCGCGGCCGCTCGGCTTTCCGGTGGACCAGACCCGTCGCGAAATCCTCCGGATGGTGAAGGCCGTCACGCCCGTCCAATGGCTGGTAATTGCGCTTATCGGGGGGCTCCTGAGCGTTCTGCTGGACGTGAAGCACAACCAGGAGAAGGAACTGGCGCTCCAGTTGTGGCAGGCGGGCGCCTCCGAGCGGGCCAGCGACCAGCGCATCCGACGCGACGCGGCAGAAAGTGAACGACTGGCAGACGCGGTCGACCGGTTCATCGCCAAGGCGCATGCGGTGGACTACACCTTGGGTTTGACGGGCCGCGACTGGTACGCGCAGCACAATGCCTTGCAAAAACTGGCCACCCCCGCCGAGTTGACCGAGGCCTATCGCAACGCCGGGCCGTAAGCAGGCCGAGTAAGGCCGCTTCGAGCGGACTGCCCCACCTCCCTGGGACTGGTGGAGGGCCACCATAGACAACCCCTCACCCTCGTTCGTAACGTCGGTTCTGGCGGTTGCAGGAGCTGGCCGCCGCCTGTTCTGCGGCATCCCATGTGACGGAGCACACGCTTTGCCCGCATCAAACGATACGGACAAGGCCTGTCTGGCGCAGTAGCATGGGGGCAGAAACCAACAGAAGGAGTGGATCTCCATGTGGCGGAGAGAGTACTGGCACCTGTTCTTTATCTTGGGGCTGCTCTGCGGCACCAGCATCGGCCACGACGCGGGAGACAGCTTCCACGCCGGCTTGCGGGCCGGCCTGGTCATGGCGGCCTTGGGAGGCGCCGCGTTCGCCTTCTGCTTCCCACCCGTGCTGGACTGGATGTGGCACCGCCTGGATCGCAGCCGGTAGGCAGGCGTCGGGCCGGCACCGGCCGAACCCCTCCGCCGGAAGGGGGGTCCCATGACCAACAGCACCGCAACACAGGCTTTCCTGCAACAATTCTACCACGCCATCACCGAGCTCTTGAATGGCAACTCGAAACCGTTCGCCAGTCTGTGGGCGACCGAGGGTCGGGTCTGCCTGATGATCAGCAGCGGAGAACGGGTCGTTGGCCACCAGGAGGTCGTCGAGTACCTCCGTGAGATGGCGGCAGCCCTGGGCAGCAATCCGTTCAGGACCAAAGTAACCCCATCCGAGCCGTCGTGGACCGAGGTGGGAGACCTCGGCTACGGCGATTTGATCGAGCAGGTCTCTACCGAAGGCTCCGCCGAGGTCAACCTGCTCAACCGGGCCACCATCATCTGTCGGCGAGTCGATGCCCACTGGAAGGTCATCCACTACCACAACGACTTCATCAACCCCATGATGCTGGCCTTCAGCCACATGGTGCGCCACCAGGCCACCCGCGCCGGCAAAGGCTAGGCGCTCGAGCAGAACCCTCGAGAACCGGGTATGTTGGTGTCATGAGGCGCACAATCGCCGTCGGCATGGCCATCGAACTGCTGGTGTTCGCGTTGCTGCTCTTCGGCGGCGCGGGCACCTGGCGGTGGGCGGCCGGATGGCGCCTTCTTGTGCTCTTCGCCACCTTCTCCGGCTTTCTTATACGCAGCCTGGAGGTGCACGACCCGGAGCTCCTGGCTGAGCGCATGAAAGCGCCGTGGCAGAAGGGACAGCCCATGTGGGACAAGGTCTTCATGGGGGTGCTCAGTATCGGGTGGTGTGCCTGGATGTTCCTCATGGGCCGCCATCACGTGACGCCCCCGCCCTTGGCGGGTCTGGGCGTCCTGGGCCTGGCGTTGGGCAACCTCATCGTCGAGCGTACGTTCCGGGAGAACCCGTTCACCGCGCCCGTCGTGAAGATCCAGGCGGAGCGGCACCACCGCGTCATCGACACCGGCCCTTACGCCATCGTACGTCATCCCATGTATACAGGGGCCATCCTCTACATTCCCAGCATGGCGCTCATCCTGGGCTCGAGCTGGGGACTGGCGACCTCGCTCCTCTTCATCATCGCCATCGCCTGGCGAAGCACGCAGGAAGAGGCAGAGCTGGCCCACCACCTGCCGGGCTACGACGAATATCGAAAGCGGGTGCGCTACCGAATGATCCCTGGAGTGTGGTAGTTTAGCCTCGACCTGACGGCGATATCAGCGGCGCCCGTCAAGGTGCCCAGGAGGCGTGCTGCCCTCCCCGAATGCCCATCGGCAATGGATCTGAACTCTGCCTACATCCTCGACCGCTACCGAGACTTCCAGGCCCAGCCCCAGTCGTTTGACGCCGAGTGGCAGGCCTTCTTTGCCCAGGCCCGGCGAGAGGGCATCCTGCCCGACGAGGCTCCCCCCCCCCCGAAACCTGCCGCACCACCGACCCCCAACGGCATTCATCCGCTGCAGGGCGTTGCTCTGCGCATCGCCCAGAACATGGAGCAGAGCCTGCAGATACCTTCGGCCACGTCGTATCGGGAAGTGCCGGTCAAACTGTTGGAAGAGAACCGCATCCTCATCAACAGCTTTCTGTCGGCAGCCGACGCCGGCAAGCTGAGCTTCACCCACCTCATCGGCTGGGCCATCGTCAAGGCTCTGCTGCAGTTTCCGTCGCTCAACCACAGCTTCGTCACTGTCGACGGCAAGCCGGCCGTGGCCCAGCACCCCGACGTCAACCTCGGGCTGGCGATTGACGTCGAACGGGCCGGCGGCACGCGTACTCTGGTCGTCCCCAACGTCAAGAAAGCCAATACGTTGGACTTTGCCGCCTTTCGAACCGGCTACGAGGCCCAGGTGGAGAAGGCCCGTAAGAACAAGCTCAGCCCCGACGACCTGATGGGCACTACCGTCACCTTGACCAATCCAGGCACCATCGGCACGATCGCATCGGTACCCCGCCTCATGGCTGGACAGGGCATGATCGTGGCTACCGGGGGCATCCATTTGCCGGCCGAGTTCCAGGCCGCGGAAGCCGAGACGCTGGCGTCGCTGGGCGTGAGCAAGGTCATGTTCGTCAGCAGCACCTACGACCACCGCATCATCCAGGGGGCCGAGTCGGGCATGTTCCTGGCCTATGTCGAACGCCTGCTCCTGGGTGAGGAGGGTTTCTACGAGGAGGTCTTCCGCAGCCTGCGGATTCCCTATCGACCCTTGGGGTGGCAGCGCGACCGCCGCCGCCAGGACCTGGGCGAGACGCAGCAGCAGGTGCTCAGCCTCATTGGCGCGTTCCGCTCCCGCGGCTATCTGCAGACCCACCTCGATCCGCTGGGCTATGAACTCCACTACCACCCCGACCTGGACCCGGTCAACTATGACCTGACCATCTGGGATCTCGACCGGTCCTTCCTGACCGGCGGCTTGGGAGGCCAGCGTGCCTTGCCGTTGCGGAAGATCCTCGACATCCTGCGAGATACCTATTCGCAACGAATCGGGGTCGAATACATGCACATCCAGCCTCCCGAGGAGCGGGGCTGGCTCCAGCAGCGCATGGAAACGTGTCGCAACCAGCCCGGCCTCACGGTTGAAGAGAAGGGGCAGGTCCTGCGCAAGCTCTCCGAGGCGGAGACGTTCGAACGGTTCCTGGCCACCAAGTATCTGGGGCACAAGCGCTTCTCGCTGGAGGGGGCGGAGACGACCATCCCCATGCTGGACGAACTGATCCACCAGGCCGGAGCCGGCGGCGTCCGCGAAGTGGTCCTGGGCATGGCGCACCGGGGGCGCCTCAACGTGCTGGCGACCATCATCGGCAAGAACCCCAAGAAGATCTTCGCCGAGTTCGAAGACCAACAAGATCCGGATTCCGTCCACGGGACGGGAGACGTGAAGTACCATGTGGGCGCCACCGGCATGGTCAAGACCCGGGGCGGAGAGAACGTCGAGTTGCGCCTGTCGCCCAACCCCAGCCACCTGGAAGCGGTGGACCCGGTCGTGGAAGGGTTGGTGCGGGCCCGGCAAGACACCCTGCGGGACCACCAGCGGCTGACCGTCCTGCCGGTCCTCATTCATGGCGATGCGGCCTTCGCGGGCCAGGGCGTCGTGCCGGAAACGCTCAACCTTAGCCAATTGGTGGGCTATCGAACGGGGGGCACCATCCACCTGGTCATCAACAACCAGATTGGCTTCACCGCCTCGCCCGAAGTGACCCGCTCCATGACCTCGGCGACCGACATCGCCAAAATGATCGAGGCGCCCATCCTGCACGTCAACGGAGACGACCCGGAGGCGGCGGTGCACGCCATGCGCCTGGCCTTCGAATATCGGCAGAAGTTCCGCCGCGACGTGGTCGTCGACCTGGTCTGCTATCGGCGGCACGGCCACAACGAAACCGACGATCCCAGCTACACCCAGCCCGTCATGTATCGGAAAATTCGCAACCATCCTCCCACCCGCAGGGTGTACACCGATCGGCTGCTGCGCAATCGGGTGTTGACCAAGGCCGAGGTCGACGGCATCGAGTCCGAGTTCAATGCTCGGCTGGAGGAGCTTCTGGCTGCCACTCGTGCCGAGGCGACCCCCGCCGATGTGGCGGACCCGCTGGCGCCCCGCGGCTCGACCAGTGCTGACTGGCCGGATCCCGATACGGGGGCCAAAGCGTCGTCATTGGAGCGCTCGCTGGAGGCCCTGTCCCGCGTCCCGGCGGACATCGAGGTCAACCCCAAGCTTCTCTCGCAGATCGAGAAGCGCCGCGAAGGGCGTATCGACTGGGCCCTGGCTGAGCAACTGGCGTTTGGCACCCTGCTCCTGGATGGCCACCCGGTGCGGCTGTCCGGCCAGGACAGCGGGCGGGGCACCTTTTCCCAGCGCCACTCGGTGCTGCTCGACCAGCGCGACGGGCGCATGTACATTCCCCTCCAGCATCTCAGCGATCGCCAGGCCGCGTTCCAGGTCTACGACAGCCCTCTGTCGGAATATGCGGTCCTGGGGTTCGAATACGGCTACGCGGTGGCGCAACCTGACGCCCTGGTGATGTGGGAGGCCCAGTTCGGCGACTTCTTCAACGGCGCCCAGATCATCATCGACCAGTTTCTCAGCTCGGGCGAAGACAAGTGGAACCAGACCTGCGGCCTGGTGCTGCTCCTCCCTCACGGGTTCGAAGGGCAGGGCCCGGAGCACTCCTCCGCCCGCCTGGAGCGGTTCCTCACCCTGTGCGCGGGCGGCAACTTGCAGGTGGTCGTGCCCACCACCCCCGCGCAATACTTCCACGTGCTGCGGCGCCAGGTGGTACGGCCGCTCCGCAAGCCCCTGGTCGTGATGACGCCCAAGAGCCTGCTTCGCCACCCCAAGGTCCTGTCGGGCATGGAAGACCTCCAACAGGGCCGGTTCCAGACGGTGCTGGCCGACGATGTGGCGCAAGCCCGCCGAGTCGTCCTATGCTCGGGCAAGCTCTACTACGATCTGCTACAGGCGAGACAAGACGCCTCGGTGGCCCTGGTTCGTATCGAACAGCTCTACCCGCTCCCCGTCAGGCGCCTTCGTGAGCTACTGGGGTCCGTGCAGGTACCGGTGGTGTGGGCCCAGGAGGAACCGCGCAACATGGGGGCATGGCCTTTCCTGGAGGCGCGGATGTCGAACTTCCTGCCCCCGGGGCGGACTCTGGAGTTCGTGGGCCGCCTCCCGAATGGCAGCCCAGCCACCGGCAGTCATCATCAGCACGCCAGGGAGCAAGCCGCCATCGTCGAGCGTGCTCTCAGTGAAGCTGGCGCCCCGCAACGATCTGAAGCGGTGCCCGATCCGACCGGAAAGTGTTAGAGGAGCAGTTTGGCGCGCTTTACCGCAAGAGCCAACCGTCGCCCGCCTGCGAGCAAGGCACCGGTGACTTGATCCCGGCCGGCACGGCATCGTCGGTGTGCACCGCGTGCAGGATGTTCCCCAGGGCCGGCAGGTTCTCTCGGGCACCGGTGCCTGACAGGTGCCAGTCTCGCGCGTTGTGGCGTTCGCTGGCCACCACGAACGAGAGGCCTGCGACGGCCGCCACGGCACCGACTCCCAGCGTGACGATGGCGCCCAGGCCCATCAGGCTCGCCATGAATGCGGGGCCGAGCGCGGCCAGGCTAGCGTTCAGGGCGGCACTGGACCTCTTCTCGGCCACGCTCTTTTTCGCCGATGCCTGGACGGCCACGTCAGCCAGGGTGCCGCGGTGGAAAGGCTTGAGCATGTCCAGCATGGTCTGGCAGTCTTGCCGGGTCGCCTGAGCGGTTTCTCGAATGTCGGAATCAGGTGATTCGCACAGCTTGCCGACCGCACGAATGTTGGCTTTCAATTCGCGCTTTGCCTGTCGAACCTTGATATCGGATCCGGCAAAGTACGGGCTGATCCCCGGTTTCAACATGAAAGAAAAACCCCTCCTGTGGTCAAAGCTTACCACGCAAGGGGTTGCGCAAAGGTGTCTATCGAGTTAAGCAGGTTAACATCTGCGATTTGTTGGCAGACCTTAACCGGAGTCAGACTCTCCTTCGTTGTCGGAACGGCGGCGCCGCAGGGCCTCCCGCTTGCGCTTCAGGTAGCGGGCCCGTCGCATCTCGCCGGATGCGAGCGACTCGACGGGCGCCGGCCGGCCCGCCAAGGTTTCTGGCGGTTGATTGCGCCGGATGTTGATGACCGGAATACTGGCGGCCAGGGCGACCGCCCCCTCTCGGCGCTCCAGTTCGACGGACATGGCCTGCTCGTCGATCACCATGTATCGACTGAGAAGCTGGATCATCTCAAAACGGAGTGAATCCATCAGCTCAGGCGCCACCTGGGCCCGATCCTGGATGAGCACCAATTTCAGCCGGTTGCGGGCCGACTGGGAGGACGAGTCGGTTTCTTCCTTCTTGAAGAATCGATTGATGAAATCGAACATGCGTATCCCTCCTCAGTGCACTGCGGCCTGGTCGTTCAGGCCCAGATAGCGGGCCAGGCGCTGCCACCAGATCGGGCTGTTCTGTGTTTTGACGTCGACCGGCGCCTGCTCCGGGTGGACGATGGCCTGCACGACCGAACGATACGCCGCGCCGGCCTTGGACTGCTGATCGAGTACGGCCGGTTCGCCCCGGTTGGAGGCGTGCACGACCTTCTCGTCTTCGGGTACGATGCCCAGGATGGGAATGTTGAGAATGCCCTTCACGTCTTCCACGCTCAGCATCTGGCCCCGTCGCACCATGTCTTGCTTGAGGCGGTTGAGGATCAGGCGAGGGTTGTACTTCTCTTCCGCCTCCAAGAGACCCACGATGCGGTCGGCGTCGCGGACGGCCGACACCTCCGGGTTGGTCACGATGATGGCCTCGTCAGCGCCGGCCACCGCGTTCTTGAAGCCATTTTCGATACCCGCCGGGCAATCGATGATGACGAAGTCGAAGTGCGGGCGCATTTCCTCGCACAGCGCCTTCATCTGCTCTGGCTTCACCGCATCCTTCTCCCGGCTTTGCGCGGCCGGGAGCATGAACAAGTGCTCGAAGCGCTTGTCCTTGATGAGCGCCTGTCGATAGGTTCGACACTTCTTTTCCACCACGTCGACGAGGTCGAAGACGATGCGGTTCTCCAACCCCATGACGAGGTCCAGGTTGCGCAGGCCGATATCGGCATCGATCAGGCAGACCTTCAGACCAAGCTGGGCCAGACCCGTTCCGATATTGGCGGTGGCAGTCGTCTTTCCGACGCCGCCCTTTCCCGAGGTGATGACGATGACCTTGCCCATGCCTTGCCTCCTTGTTAGCCTAAAGCTTAAGCGGGACGAAGACGATCCGATCGCCCTCGAGACGTGCCTGCGTACAGGTGCCGGGTCGCAGCGTTCGTAGCGGCACCTCGCCCACGACGCCCGCGATACGGAGCAGTCCGGCCTGCAACCCGAGAGCGTAGACCGTCGATGCAGTTCGGCCTTGGGCGCCGGCGTGCACCATGCCGCGCAGGCTGCCCATGACCAGGATGTCACCCGTGGCCTCGATATGAGCCCCGGCATTCACGTCGCCCAGCACCACCACGGTGCCGTCGTAATCGACCCGTTGGCCGCTGCGCAGGGTCTTGCGCAACACCATGGCAGACTCCCCGGGCACTGAAGGCACCTCGACCGGCGGCGGCGCCACCTCGGCCGGGGCCACCGGCTGAGGGACTTCAGCCGTCTCCCGCGGACTCTCTTCGACGGGCGGTTGCACCCCGGGCCGCTGGCGCCCCTGATGTTGCGCCAGGCCGAGCCGACCGATAATGACCTTGATGTCTTGGGCCTCGAGCAGCCGGCGAGTGGTCAGCGATACGCTGATGACGCCGAGCATGGTCAAACCGAATTCCTGCAGAAACGCCGTCAGCGCTTCGAACTCGTCTTCCCGCAACTCTCGCCACCCCAGGTCGAGACTGATGGGTGACCCCTGCATCTGGGCGCCACGCTCGCGCATGGCTTGCAGGGCCGCTCGGAAGTCGCAGTCATCTCGAATGCTGATCAAGAGACCGTTGCGACTGCCCTTTATCCCGATCAGGTCGGTAGCGATCATGCTGGCTCCTTGCGTGAGATCTCCCGGACTGGCTCTGTGCCTCGCTTCTCGGACAGGTGGGCGTCTCCTCCCAGGAACTTGAATGAATTGTACCATGAAGTAGAAAAGTTTTCACTCCCATGGACGCGCCAATTTTGACGCCGGCCTTTATAAACTAGGCTGACTGCGACATCCAGAGCTTGAGCTGCTCTGGCGAAGTCTGGTAGGCGCCGGTCAGCACCTTCTGGATATTGCCCAAGGACTGCAACGGCGAGAAGATCCTGAAGCAACCCTCAGACGGCGTCAGCGCTACCCCCACCCCGTGGCACACGCCGGCGCCGTCCAACAGGCCCACCAGCGTGCCGGGCACGAGTGGGGCGTCGACGCCCTTGGGCGATTGCACCTTCACCTGCATGGGCAGCACGGCCCAGACCTGGGCGTGGTCGAAATACCGGGCGAACGACTCTTCCCGGTTTGACGAGCGCTCGCGGTCCGTCTTGCGCACCGCGGCCTGGGCTGGACGCACGGTCTTCAGCGTGGCGCCCTCGGGGACGAGCCCGGCCAGCTCCCCTTCGACCTCCAGACCGATGACCAGGGCGGGCTCGACGGCTTTCAGGCCCCCTGCGACGAAGGCCGGATCGAGATAGCCGCTGGTATTGACCAGGGTGGTCTGGTTGCCCAGCCGCCGGGCCAGTTTCATCAGTTTGGTGAGGCCGGTGACGGTGGCCCCCTCATGCCCCACGGGCGACAGTGCCCCGACAAAGAACAGCGCCGACGGCGCCAGCTCGGAGTAGGTGTGAAACGGCTTGCGCACCGATGCCAGCCCGACCGTGCCCGGCGGGCCGACGTTGCTCTGACCTAGATCGGCGTCGAGCAGCCCCACCCGCTGCCCGCCCCGCGCCAGCTCGGAGGCCAGCCAGCGGATGAGGGTGGACTTGCCGACGTGCTGAGCCCCCAGCACCATGGCCACCTGGGCGGTGCTGCGCAGGGTCGTGGCCAGTTCGTGCCAGCTTTCCGGTATCTCCAGGTCTCCCATCGGCCCTCCCTGCTCCACCCCACAAAAATCGTCAAAAGGTTCGATCCCCACCGCTGATTCCTTTTCATCCTGCCGGACGACTTTCGCGTGCAAGCCCCCGCCAGGGCAGGCCATGGCGCGTGAAAACCCCTGCCCGGGGGCAGAGGCTTCCACACGACGGCGCGGGTCAGGCCGTGGCCGTGGCTCGGTGGGTCGGACGGTGGGTGGTGCCGCCGGACGGGGCCGGTTGGTGGGTCGGACGGTGGGTGGGCCGAGGCGACGAGCCGCTCGTCGGGTTGGACGGTGGGGAGATGGGCTGCTCGCTCGGACTGGTGAGGGAGGTCTGGCTCAGGTCGAGGTTGGCCGGGGCCGCCTCGCCTTTGACACTGGCTTCTGCCTGCTTCATGGCGTTGGCGGGGTCGAAGATGGTGTCGAGCAGGTAGGCCATGCGGAGGCCGCCCAGGGCTGCACTCTCGTGCATCAGGCCGGTCACCTTGCCTAGCCACGGGTCGCTGGGGGAAATCTGCTGGCCGTTCTGGACCTCGGCTCCGGTCTTGTCGTTGTAGGTGTAGATCTGCTCGGCCACCTTGGAGTTCTCGGCGGCGATCTGGTGCAGGTCCGTCGTGGTGACCTGCTGGATGGTGAAGTGCGACGAGGGGTACTCCTTCTCGATGGTGGCGACCTTGGCGTCGACCTGCTTAAGCAGGGCTGGGGTGATGGGGCCCGTCTCTTCGCCGGCGAAGGGAACGACCTTGCCGTTGACCTGCTGGCCGGTGACGCCCAGCATGTCGCACAGGTTGTGCAGCTCCTGGTACTTGACGGTGGAGGGGAAGAAGCCCGGCAGCTTGATGGAGTTGCCGCCTTCGTCGCCTTTGGGAAACTCGGCACTGAAGTGATTGATGTCGTGGAGCGGCTGACCGAACAGGTCTCCCGTCTCGTGGGCCATCCAGCGGATAGCCTGGGCGGCATCGTTGGTGGTCTGGGCGTCGACCGGCTTGCCCGAGGCCTGGGCGGTGGCATAGGCCTTCAACTTGCCCTCGCAATCCGTGACCTTGCTGATGGCGTCCGGCCCGGTAGGAGCCGTCTTGGGGTAGTACTGGGCATCGCCAATGGGATTGTTGGCGTAGTGCTCGCCACCGTGCGAACCGCAGCCGTTCGGGTGCATCCGCTCCATGAACTTGTCTTCGTCAGGTTCCGTCGCCATGGACAGGACGTCTGCGTCCTTGCTGTTCACCTGATCGCCAAAATCGTCGTCGTTGGGGTCCAGATTGAGCTTTGCAATCGCATCCCGGGTCTTCTGGGTGACGTTGTTGGTGCAAAGTCTCCACGCAATAATGTGGCCGCCGCCGTTCATGGAAGTCTCTCCTATCGATGAGCTCTTTGTTTTCTGACAGGGTCCATCATCGCACGGCCAGTCGTGAACATGTCGGCGGTTCCGTTGCCAAGCTGTTACCACCGGGACGACAAGGCGTTGACCAGCAACACGTTGCCACGCTTGTTTACGTCGTGGTTACGCCAGTTGACGCCGATTTGACGTACCGGTGATGGCCACCGCCGAAAATGGGGTATGAACCCCGTCTATCGCGTCCCCGGCCCACGCTACACCGGTCCCCGCGACGGCAAGTCGCATCCGGCCCACCCGACTTTCATTCGCCAGGGCAACCGGGCGCTGCTCGGCCTCTTCTATCGAACTCGGGTCGAAGGCGCCGACAAGATGCCTTTGACGGGCCCTCAAGTCTACTGCTTCAACCACCCCACCATCGTGGATCCGTCGGTGACCATCGAGGTGGTGCCTCGAGACGTCCGATACCTGGCGGCCGAGGAGGTCTTCACGGGCGCCATGGGCCGCTTGATGACCTGGGCGGGGGCCTTCCCCGTCAACCGCAAGGCCTGCAGCCAGGTCACGGTACAGCACGCCGAGGACGTCCTGCGCCAGGGTCTCGGGGTCGGCATCGCCCCGGAGGGCGGATGCTCCGACGACCCCCTTCGCATCAACGCTTTCAAGCGCGGTCCGGCCCTCATCGCCCTCAAGGGTGGGGCGGAAAGCCTTGTGCCTATCACCATGCACTACCGCCCCGACGACGGTCTGGTGAAGCACCGAGGCGAGCAGATCGCCGGTTGGCTGGGAGCAGCCGCCGTGACGGCCGGTGCCCTGGCCACCGGAGCGGTGGGGGCAGTGGCCGGCGCAGTGCTGGCCGGAACCTGCGCGGGGGGCTGGGTGGGCAAACAGTTCGAGCGCATCAAGGACGCCTTCGACCCCATCAGTCCGATGGTGCTGCATCGAGGCGTGGGGGCCCTGACCGGGGCTGTGCTGGCCACGGCGGCGGTGCTGGGGACGACCATCCTGGTGCCCGCGTTGGCTATCCCTGTCGCTGCCACGGCGGCGGTCGCCGGCGGCCTGGGGGTCCTGGGACTGGCTCGGGCGTGGCGCAAGCGCCCCATCGCCGACGTCGTCATCGACGATCCGATCCCGGTGCCTCGCATCACCGCCGATCAGTTGAGAGAAACGATCAACGGCCTGACCACCCAGTTGCACGCGGTGATGGGACGGTCCAAGGCCCGCCTCACCGGCGTGTCCTTCGACGAGAATTCCCCGGCTATCAAAGGAGGCTAGTCATGAACACGATCACACCTGTCAAGACCCCCGTGCCTGCGCCGTCTCGACCTCTGCCTCCCACCGAGCCGAAGGACATGGTCGTGGCGTCTCCCGAGCCCTGGGAGATGGACGGCAAGCCTCTCAAATCCTGGCAGATCGCCAGCATCGCGTTCGGTGCCGCGGCCGGGGTGGCGGCCGTCAAGGTGGGGATCGGCCTGGCGGCGGCCGCCTCCGGGGGCGCCGTTCTGGCCGTCGCCGGCGCGGCTTTCGTCGGGTATGCGGCGGCCGATCTGGCCAGCGGCATCTACCATTGGGCCATCGACAACTACCCCACCGAGAAGACGCCGGTCGTCGGCGCGCAGGCCAAGGAGTTCCAGATCCATCACGCCGACGGCGACGCCATGGGCAAGAGCAACACGTGGTACGTGCTATCGCACGCCGCTGCTCCGCTGCTGGTGCCGATGGCGGCCGTAGCCATCGCGGCTCCAGTGGCCGGGGGGGTGGCGGCCACCGCGGCGACGGCCGGGGCCCTGGCCTTCCTGGGCGCAGGCTGGTGTGGTCAGGCGCTGCACCGGTGGGCCCACCAGGAACACCCCGGGGCCTTCCCCCGCATGCTGCAGAAGGTGGGCCTGGCCATCAAGCGGGAGAACCACCTGGAACATCACGAGCTGCAGTTCCCCGCCGACAACTATTGCATCATCAACGGCATGTGGAACAAGACCCTGCTGCGCACCCGGTTCTGGCGCAAGGCCGAATCGCTGGTGTATCGAATCACCGGCCGGGAGCCGCATTCGTGGCAGAACCAGGTGGTGCGGGCCGAGGCCTTGGGGCTGCCCAAGCCCGCCGCACCGGGCCTGATTCGCCCCTACGGGCCGGAGTACTACAAGGCGCACGGCGGCAAGTAGGGCCGGTCTTCGCCTCGGACAGAGGGCCGTGGCGGGGTGTGAGAGAACCCGTTCAGCATGCTGGCAACAGGGTCCCTGGTGCAGGGGCGCTATCGAATCGAACGCCTGGTGGGACGCGGGGGCATGGGCACCGTCTATCAGGCGACCGAGGAGGAACTGGGCAAACGGGTGGCCATCAAGGCCATGACCATCCACATCTCCGATCCGGTCGAGCGGGAGCGGGCCTTGCGCATCTTCCGCAACGAAGCCCGCATGCTGGCCGCCTTGGATCACCCTGGCCTGGTCGACGTCACGCACTACTTTACCGAGGGTGACCAGCAGTACCTCGTCATGTCTTTTGTCGACGGCACCACGCTGGAGGCCAAGTGGCGAGAGGCGCAGGGCTTCCTGCCCATTCCCACCGCGCTGGAGTGGATGGACGAGGTGGCCGGCATTCTCGACTACCTGCATGGGCGCCAGCCCCCCGTCGTCGTGCGCGACCTCAAGCCGGCCAACATCATGCTGGATCAGTACGGGCGCGTCCGGCTCATCGACTTCGGCATCGCTCGCTGCCTGGACGCCAAGGAGACCACCACGTTCAGCGGCACGCCGGGCTACGCCTCGCTGGAACAGTTTGGCGGCACCACCGACCCTCGAGCAGACATCTATGCCGCCGGGGCGACGCTCTACACCCTGCTGACGGGCAACATTCCTCCCCCGTCCATCGATCTGATCCTGCAGACCTCGAACATCCCCGCGCCTTCGAGCATCAACCCTGAGGTCGGGCCCGCCCTCGAAGAGGTCGTGCTCAAATTCATGGCGCTACAGGCCGAAGACCGCTACCAGACCATCCGGGAGGCCCGTGATGCCCTGCGGGCGGTGCAAACGTCGGCCAAGCCTCGAGTTCGGTATTGTGCGGAGTGCGGCACGCCCGTGCAAGGCTCGGCGTCGACCTGCCAGAACTGCGCAGCCGCCCTGCGCGGCGCCATTGTGCCGCCAAAAGCCAAGCCCCTCGAGTTCGCCCCGGAAACTGCGCCGCTCGAGCCAGCCGCCAGGCCCAAGCCCAAGACCGTGGCGCCGGCTGCACCCCGGGTGCCTTTGTCCAAACCGCGAGCGCCATCGGTGCCCAAGCCGGCCGCCCCGGTCACCCAGGATGACGGCGTCGAGGGCCGGTACGTCATCGAGAAGCCGCTGGGCGAGTTTCGCTTCCTCGGCTATCGATACGGCGACAAGCTTAGCAAGGTGGTGGTTAAATCTCAACCCGGACCCTTCGATCCGGCCGCCGTGGTCGCTTTTCGAAAGGCCGCGGTGAAGGCGGCCTCGTTGTCGCATCCCAATCTGGTGCGGGTGCTGGAACATATCGAAAACGAAACCTCCCTGGCCCTGGTCACGGAATTCGTCGAGGGGGTTTCCCTGGATCGGCTCCTCGCCAAACTGGACGGCTTCCTGCCCGTCCCCCTGGCGCTGAGCCTGTGTCTGCAATTGTTCGATACGGTGAGCTGGCTGCACGAGCGGGGGGTGGTGGTCGGCGACCTGCGACTGGATCACGTGCTGGCGACCTCCGGTGGCTCTTGCAAGCTGGCCGACCTCGGGCTCAGGCCGCGCCCGCCCACCCCCGGCTTTTCGGCTCCGGAACGCTACGGCGGCCCAGCGACCCCGGCCTCGGATCTCTATTCTCTGGGCGCCATGGTCTATGCCATCTTCACCCGCCAGGTGCCCCCACCCGCCCCTGAACTGGCCTCGGGAGCGGCTTTTCTGGCATCGCCCGAATTGTTGAACGCCCACGTGCCGCCCCGCCTCAGGGCCGTGGTGTCCCGTCTTTTGCACGTGGATCCGACCCAGCGCTTTGCCACCGCGGCCGAGGCCCGCAAGAGCCTGGACTGGGCCTTTGAGAGCCCCAAGACGGACGGCCATGCCCCGCCCGAAGTGCCCGGGGGGCACGCCCCCGAGCGTTCCACCGTCAAAGTTCCTCCGCCTGCGCCCCGGCCGGAGATCGTGCCGGCGCGGCCGGCGTCTGCTGCGGACTCGCTCCCGCCGATCGAGGGCTTGGACGTAGAGGCGGCGGTCGGCGACCCGAGCAGCAGGCTGCTCGGTCATCGGGGGACGACCCGCCACCGCGTCCAGGTGGTGGAGTTCTCCTTGCGCCACGTGGTCTTCGTGTCGGTGCAGACCTGGCGGGTGCGCAGCACTCTCCCCATTCGTTTCAGCGTCAAGAGCCCGCTGGAGGACCAGGCTGTGGAGTTCACGGGCGAGGTCGTCCTCACCAAGGTGAGCCCGTCGGAAGGCGATACCATTACCTATACGGGGACCCTACGGGGTATCCCGCCCGCGGTCAAGACCGAGCTGCAGGCGGCGGCCATGGGTCGGCGGCGGGCCAAGCGCCTGCGGGAAAACTTCCAGGTGACGTGTACGGAGCCGCCATTCAAGGCCCTGGGCATTGACATCAGCGCCACCGGGGTCGGCATCATGGCCTCGGACGCCCTGCCCGACGGTCGGGTGGTCGAGTTGCTCCTCGACCTGAACGATCTCTCCAACGCGGATCCGAGTCCGGCGCTGCGCATGACGGTCCACGCCCGGGCCATGCACTCGATTCAACGGGGGCCGGGCCGCTTTGAGATTGGCCTGGAGTTCACCAGCCTGTCGCCCCGCGTCGAGCAGGTCTTGCGGCGCTACCTCAAAGTCTGATACAATAGCGGGCATGGACGCCGCTCGCCAACCCATGGGTACCAGACTCCCCGCCAGCCCCCCCGGGTCACGGGCCCCGGCCGGGCCGACCGATGCGCGAGACGAGACGGCCCGGTTGCAAGACGAGCTGGCCGACGCCCGCCAGGAGATCGCCCGCCTCAAAGCGAGTCAGGGCCCGCCCGACGGAGCGGTGCAGGTCGATACCCAGACCGGGGACATCCTCATCAAGAACCTGAAGACCCCGGATTTCACCGTCACCAACTTGCGGGCCAGGTTGCCCGACGCACCTGCAGCGTTGAGCGAAGCTATCTCTTTGCCGAACCTGCTCGACGAGAGCGTCAAGAATCCGCTGGCTGGTTTGCAGAAGCTGGCAGATGCCCCCGTCGAGGTGCAGGAGCTGGCGTTGCGCATTCCGGCCTCGACGGCCTTGACTGCGGTGCACACGCTCCAAGATGACACCTTGAACGCCTATGGCGTCAACAATTTGAGCCTGAAGTTCGAACCGGGCAACGAAGTGGCCTTGAAAGGCAAACTGCACTTCATCCCCTTTAACGCCAAGGCCAAGCTGACCCTGGCAGACGCGCAGCACGCCCGCATTTCCATCATGAACGTGGGGGCGGGCATCCTGCCCATTCCCAAGCCGGTCAAGTCGCTCATCATCGCCGTGGTAACGGGCATGGTGAACGGGCGCGGCATCGAGCCGGAGAGCGACAGCACCATGAAGATCGACATAGGGGCCTTTGTTCCCCCGACCATGAACATGGGTCTGCAAAGCCTGAGTACCGAGAACGGTGAGCTGGTGGTGACAGCGGGCCCGGGCGAGGCGCCCCCGCCGGCGTAAACTCTGGCGCCGCGACTCGGAGGTACTCGCAGTGCCTCCACCCCCTGTAGGTCTCAGGCGAGGCGCAGGTCTCGGAGAAGCCGCGGAGGAACCGTCGGGCATGGTGCCCAGTCTGGCAGAAGGCGACTTGTTG
>DASYBA010000524.1:0-14050 GCA_036501005.1 Candidatus Xenobia bacterium
CCAGGTACTGACAGGGTTTGTGATGCCCACCAGTCCCCTACCCGACTGGTCGCTGTCAATGAGCCTCGAGCAGCGTCTGCCGTCTTCCGTTCCCTTCTCGCCCGAGCACAGCCTCCGTTCGCAGGCCCAGGTAAGGACTGCTCTGACCCCCGGTCGTGCCAGGCCCAATTCTTCCTCGATTGCTGAAGCAGCGGCGTCCAGGCCCTGTCGCTTCCTTCTCATTTGCCCACCATAGCAGCCAGGAACGTCCGGTACACCACCGCGTAGCCCCTGTCGTTGGGATCCTCCAGGTTGCTGTAGTACCAGTAGTTCGGATCCGCGGGGCGCAGCAGCAGGGGCAGCGACGTGCCGTGGATGCCGTGTCCCATGAACGCTCTGTGCAGGTCAACCAAGTGGGCCTCCGCATGCTTCCGGCAAAAGCCATCCATGACCGCATTGTATGCGTTCAGCACCTTGCTACCGTCCGGCCAGTCTGGGAGACCCGCATGTTCGATATCACCGTGGCCGTCGGTCGGATCGTAGATGTTGGCCAGATAGAGCTGGCAGCCTCCAGGAAAGGATGGTGCAAGCTCCGATAGATGCCCGTCTAGCCGTTGTCCGTACCCTGGAATCCAAGCCCGCGCTTGGGCCCATGAAGCGCCATACATGGCCAGCTCCCTCGGCGCCGACCGTCCGTAGTTGTGGATGATGTCGTTGCCCCCGGTCGTCATCACAACGACCCCGCGCTCATCGACGCCATACAGGACGACGGTCTCGAGCGCCACGAGTGGCCCGTCCGACGTGGTGCCCGATACAGCCTTGTTCATCGCGATGAGGCTGGGATCCCGTGCCTGCAGCGTCTGTGACAGCCGTTCGAAATAGCTGTGCCCCGCAGAAGCGCCGTACCCCGCCGTGATGCTGTCTCCTAGCCCAAGCAGGACGGTCGGGTGCTCGGCCGCCGCGCCCCGTGCGATACGAGCAGCCAGATTGCACAACCTCCCCCAATGGTTGCAATGGCCCTCTGCAACCATTCCCAGAAGTTGCGGCTAGAACGGGACTTGACGGCTCCTAGCCGGCTGGTCAGGCTTCGACCAGGTTGGAAACGGCCACGCTGAAACCGATCAGGAGCTGCGATTTGGCTTCCTGGCCTGCTCCCCACCGGCCAACCATGCTATACTCTTTGTCGTGTAGGGCGTAGACCTCGACGGATGGCGTGGTCTCGACTATCCAGTACTCTGATACTCCGGCCTGGGCGTACTCTGTGAACTTGGTCTTGCGGTCGTTGGATTCCGTGCCGCTCGAATGCTTCGTACGGGGGGAGATGACCTCCATCACAAGATCAGGCACGCCCCAATAGTCCCGTGCCCGGCGATCATCATGCCTTTGCGACATGAAGAGGACATCCGGTTCGCGGAATTTCCCCGCTCCAAGACGAACAGGCAATGGAACTGTCCGTACTTGACCCAATCCGCCTGCCTTGACAAAGGCTCGCAGGGCGACCGCAAACTCAAATACAGCATATTGGTGGGGATCACTCGGCAAATCAGGAACCACCAGCTTTCCATCGGAGAGCTCTACGATCCGGTTGCCCGGCAGCGCCAGGTACTCGTCCTCCGACCAATCTCCTGGGGCCGGAAAGAGCTTGGCAACCGCCAGGGTCAGTCGGGGAGGCTTTGGGGTGTGGGAGCTTCTCTTAAGCACACAGGGACCTTGGACGCCTGACCGCAGCACCCCTTCAGGCCTCGTCGGCGCCGGCGGGGTTCAAGCACTTGCCGAAGAACCTGTTCCGACTGTCATGTGTTTCGCTCGTATAGCGAACAGTTCGCTGTGGGAAGCGCACATTCCAGGGCTGTTGCACTCCTGCAGTGCAACAGAGCTTGAACGGGGACCTGCGAGGTGGTACGCTGGGGAGGTGAGGAGGGTCTAGGCACGCCTTTGGGACTTGGCGTTGGCGCCTCAGATCGCGTAAGTCCCTGGCAGATCAGTTTTTTTTCAGACATTTCGTTACAATAGACGCATGATAATCCCGACCAGGGGCGGGGAGGCCTGTAGAATGTCCGGTTTCGGGCCGTCGACGAAACAGGCCACTTCGTCGGGCGCGCCCCCTGCCGATGTTGCGGGCGCGCCGTCGGACCGGGTGGAAGCTTCCCCGGCCCTGCAGTCTCGAGGACAAAGTCTCATGGCATCAGCCGTGGCAGGGGTTGCGTCCGCCGCCCTGGCCCGCAGTCCTGGCGTGCTGGTTCTACTGCGCCACGGGCAGTCGATCTCCAATCTCGAGAAACGCTTTACCGGCTCGGGCAACTCACCTCTGACGAGCTACGGCCGGGAGCAGGCCCGGGCCGCGGGGCGCGCCATGCAGGCCAAAGGCATCCATTTCGATGCAGTGTTCACGTCGGCGCTCGATCGGGCCGAGGAGACGGCCCGGCTGGCCCTGCGGGAGATGGGCCATGAGAAAGCCGCCATCGTCACGGACCCCGCGTTCAACGAACGATTCTACGGCGATATCCAAGGCATGAAACGAGATGACCTGGCCGGCCTCCACGGCGACCAGCAGGTAGAGCGTTGGCGCCACGACTACTTCGAGCGCCCTCCGGGCGGAGAATCGATTGCGGAGACCGCAGGTCGGGTGCTCGACGCTTTCGAGCGCCGCGTCAAGCCCTTGCTGGAAGCCGGCCAGAACGTTTTGATCTCCGCCCACTGCGACAGCCTGCGACCGTTGATGGTGGCGCTGGAGCACGTTCCCATGACGGATCAGTGCACCTTCTTGGAGAACGCCGTCCCGCTGGTCTACCATCTCGACGAGCACCTGGAGATTGTCGCACGCGACGTGCTAACGTTAGGCTCTCCTCCCGCGGACCGCGCCTTATAGCTCCAGCACCGCCCGATAGCGCACCTTGCCAGTGCGCATGCGCTCCATCGCTTCATTGACCTGCGCCACGGGAAACCGCTCGACCTGTGGACGGATGCCTTGCTGAGCGGCAAAGGCCAGCATCGCTCGGATGTCGGCGGGTGACCCTGCCCGTCCCCCGACCATGCGTTTCTCACGCTGGATGAGAGAGAACACCGGGGCGTGGATCTCGTTGGGCGCGACGCCCACGAAGCACAGCGTCCCTTTGGGGCGGAGACAGTTGATGAAGTCGTTCCACGGCAGGTCAGCCGCCACCGTCGAAAGGATGAAGTCGAGGCTGTTGGCGGCGCCCGCAATCTCGGCCGGCTGGCGGGTGGCCAGAACTCGGCTCGCGCCGAGCCGGCGGGCCTCATCGTCCTTGTCGTGGCTGCTGGTGATGGCGGTGACCTCGCACCCCATCTTGGCGAGGAACTGTACCGCCAGGTGTCCCAGGCCACCGACCCCGATAACGGCGACGCGCATGCCAGGCTGTACGCCGTTGTGGCGAGGCGGCGCAAACACAGTGACGCCGGCGCACATCAACGGGCCCGCCAGATGCGACTCGATGGCTTCTGGAAGGAGTATGGCGAACCGCCCGTCCACTCGAATCGTCGACGCCCAGCCGCCGTATCGGCCGGCGATGGTCGGCTCCTCCTGGGCGCACAACTGCTCCTCGCCAGCCCGGCACCATTCGCAGTGGCCACACGACCCGGCCTGCCAACCGATCCCCACTCGGTCGCCCACCCTGAGGTCCTGCACCTCGGGGCCAACGGCCTCGACGATGCCGACGACCTCGTGTCCGGGGACGATCGGAAAAGCGCTCATGCCCCAGTCGTTGTTGATCATGGAGAGGTCGGAATGGCACACGCCGCAGTGTGTGACTCGGACGTCTACCTGCTTCGGACCCAGCGGCGGCAGATCGTAGCTGAACGGCTCCAGGCGGCCCTTGGCTTGACTGGCGGCCCAGGCAGCGACTTTCGTGGTGGTCAGGCTCATGTTGACACCCCCCTTTGCTGAAGTGGCGTGTTGGCCGTTTCCGGCACCGAGGCCTGCCAGGGGTTGGTGGCAACAACCCGAAGCTGTCGGCATGCCCCACGAGACAAGCAAGCCCAGACCCCGTGCCATCCTGGTTGGCGTGTCCTTGCCCGGCGCCGTCGATGACGACACCGACGCATCGCTTGTTGAACTGGGGCAACTGGTGAAGACCCTCGGCTATGACGTCGCCGGCAGGTTGACGCAACGGCGAGAAGCCCTCGCGGGTCCGACCGTGCTGGGTGAGGGAAAACTGAAAGAGCTCGGGCAGTTGACAGGCGGACCCGGCGCCGTGCCCCACCGAAGCTTTGCGCGCAAGACCAAGGCGGCTGCCCGCCGGGAGATCTCGCCGGAGCCTTCCAGCCAGCCCGAGGCCCCGGCCGATCCGGTCTCGGCCGTGATTTTCGACTGCGACCTCAGTCCGCTCCAGCTCAGCAACCTGCAGCGCGCCACCGGGGTGGAAGTGCTGGACCGCACCAGCGTCATCGTGGAGATCTTCAGTCGCCACGCCCGCACCCGGGAGGCCCGCCTGCAAGTAGAACTGGCGCGTCTCAAGTACCTCTCCCCCCGCGTTCGCCTGGTGGGACGAGGCGAGGACGGCATGGGCATGGCCGGCGAAAGCACCATCGAGCTGGACCGCCGTCGCATCCGGGATCGGATTGCGGAACTCAAGGCCGAGATCGCGGAGGTCCAGAAGGAGCAGGCCGAAGGGCGCTCTCAACGGGCCGAGCAGAATTGCGTGGCTCTGGTGGGGTATACCAACGCCGGCAAATCCTCGCTGATGCGGGCTCTGACGGGGAGCCAGGTGCTGGTCGAGGACAAGCTGTTCGCCACCCTCGATACGACCGTGCGTACCTTGGCGCCTCCCAGCGTGCCGCCCATCCTCATATCGGACACCGTCGGTTTCATCAGGAAGCTGCCACCGGATCTGGTGGCGTCGTTCCGCTCGACGCTGGAGGAGGCTCGCAGCGCGGGTGTCCTCGTCTACGTCGTGGATGCGGCTGACGTATCGTTTCGGTCTCAGTTGCAAGTGACCCGGGAGGTCTTGCAAAGTCTCGGCGCCCTCGAAGTGCCATCCCTCCTCGTATTGAACAAGGCCGACAAGCTTACCGAAGAGACTGGCGCCCAACTGCAAAACGAATTCCCCAAGGCCATCTTGATGTCCGCCAAGAACCCCGACAACGTGGCCCGGCTGCGAGAACGGCTTATCGCCGAGTTCGAGGCCTCGCTGCAAGAGGAAGAAATCTTTGTTCCATATGCCGAGCAGAAAGCGGTAGGGCTCCTCCGGGCTCAAGTCCGCGTCCTGGCTGAGAGGCACGACGACAACGGTACCTTCCTCCGGGTCAGGGCCGACACTCGCCATCTGGCTGGACTGAAACGAAAGTGCGGGCTATAAGGCGCCCAGCGCTCTCGTCAGGTTGGGGCTAGAATCGCTCCAAAGTTCTCTTGATAGCGGCGCTCAAACTGCTCACGCGTGTAGGCATGATTTTGCGTACCGTAGTTCTCGATACAATAGGCGGCTGCCACACTGCCCATGCGACCGCACACGCTCAGGTCCTGGTTCTGCAGCAGGCCCGCCATGAAGCCGCCACGGTAGGCGTCGCCTGCACCGGTGGCGTCGACCACGTTGCTGACCTGGGCGGCGGGTGCCCGTTGAATGACCCCGTCGCGGGTGCTGATCTCGCTGCCATCGCTTCCCATCGTCACGACGAGCATTTCGATATCGTCAGCGAGGAGTTGCTTGGCATGACGTCCCGTTTTCTCTTGAAAAACACCGAATTCGTAGTCGTTGAAGATGAGCGCGTGGGCTCCATGCGCGGCTTCTCTCAGCCCAGGCCCGTCCATCGCCGTGACTTGCCAGGACAGGTCGAGAACCAGCCGTAGACCATGCTTCTTGGCCTCTGCACAATGCCGCAGCATGGCAGGCGGGTCGTCGGGGGCCACCACCACCCAACGGCAGTCTCGCTCAATGCTTTGGTGCAGGCTGATCTCTCTCGCCTTGCTCATGGCGCCGGGATAGAAGCCGGTAATCTGGTTGTGAGCCTGATCCGTCGTGATGTAGCACGTCGCCGTCGTAAGTTCTGGAAAGATGTGGATGCCTGACGTGTCGACGTGGCGGGCTCGTAGCCACTGTTCATACTCTCCAAAGTCGTTGCCGGCCGCCGCGACGATCCGCGGCGTGTGGCCCAGCAAGGCCAGGGTGTAGGCGATGTTGGCCGCACACCCCCCTCGCTGCTTCTTCAATTCGCCCACCAGAAAGGAGAGATTGATCACGTGGAGCTTGTCCGGCAGGATGTGGTCCTTGAAATAGCCGTGGTAGTCCATGATCAGGTCGTAAGCCAACGACCCTGTCACGGCGATGCTTGCACTGCGCTGCTGGCTGTTCTCCACGACACACTCCCTCTTTCACAGCCCCGTCGAGGAGGCGTGATCGGACGGGGTGTTCTGCGATCGCCCCGCAGGGGCCTGCGTTCAGGCTCTCCGGGCAGACCATCAAAAAAACCCCGTCAAGAGGGGGTCGTCGTGCCCGAGAGGATTCGAACCTCCAACCTTCGGATTCGTAGTCCGCAGGTTTTCTATCATGAAGCATTATACAGTAATAGTTTGTTTGTTAAGTCCGAAGGCTTGTGACGGTTTAGGTGCCGCTTCGCCTCCTGAGAGTAGCAGGCGAATCCGAGAGTATACAGGGCATGAGCGAGAGTATATGGACGAATTTAACGATTTAACGAACTTGGTCGAAAGATGAAGTCGCAGAGCCAGTTTTCGAAAGCACCCGAAAATGTCGGGTTACGAATTTACTCCCTGGGACGGGCTGGACAGCCACCCGATCACCGCTTCTTCCTGGGACTGGCCGGCCGCTTGCCCGAGGCCGGGGCCGTGACGCCGTCAAGCTGGCTGGCTGCCTGCGACAGATGGCCGGGGGACAGGTGGGCATAACGCTGCGTCATCTGCAGCGTCTTGTGCCCCATGAGTTCGCCGATGGTTTGCAGCGACACGCCTTTCATGGCCAAATAGCTTCCGAACGAATGTCGCAGACAATGCCATGTGAAGGCTTTGATGCCCGCCTTCTCCAGGGCGGGGATGAAGAACCGATCCACCCAGTTCTTGGCGTCGTAGGGCGTTTCCATGGTGGCCGAGGGGAACACCCACTCGCTCTTCCCCCGAGACGGCAGGGCGAGCAAAATCTCCTTGGCCCGTGCGACCATGGGCACCTTGCGGCTCTCGCCGTGCTTGCTGCCCCAGGCCTGCGAGACCTCGGCCGTGATCACGTTGGCCTGGAAGTCCAACAGGTCCCATCGCAGGCGGAACTGCTCGGACCGGCGCAGGCCCGTCACAATAGCCAGTTCGACGACCTGGAACGGCTCGGGCATCTGGTGGGCGTGCGGCATGCCCTGCATGGCAGTCCGAAGACGTTCAATCTCGGGTTGGTCGAGGTAGCGGGTGCGCTTGTTGTTTTCCTTCAGGAGCCGCACCCGGGACACGGGATTCTTGTCGACGTGCCCATCCCGAATAGCGATGTTGAATAGGTGCTTGAGGAAGGCGAGATGCCGATTTACGGTGGCCGGCATGACCTGCTTTCGGCGATCGCTCACGAACTTCTCGATGTCCGCCGCGGTGATCTCGGCGAGCGCCCACCCCTCAAAGAATTGGCCCCACAGTTCGGCGTGCCGAACATCGTCCCGCCAGGACCGTTTCGAGGCCTTGGCGTGGTCGAGAACCGTCTGGATGATGTCCTGGAGGAGCACCTGGTGCTTCTTGCGGCCGACCATCTCAGGGAAGAAGCTGGCCTCTTTCACCTGGGTCTTTCGTTTGCGATAGAGATCAAGGGCCAGCCCCTTGGGGCCGGCCTTCTCACGGTGCTCGTGCCCCTGTTCGTCATGGTAGCGCACCCACCACACCCCGCTCCCTGGGGGCCGCTCGAAAATGCCTCTGTCCTTGCTGTCTTTCCTGGCCATCTGAACCTCCATCTCCTGGCAGAGGAAGGCCCGCTGACCGGAGAGAAGAGACAGCCTGTGAGGCGGCGGCTCGGTTCTCCCCGGAGGATCGGGCTTCTTGCTTTCTTGTCACACTGAAAGGCGCCCCCCCAGTTGTGCTGCCGCTTCCGTTCTTCTCCGCCTGGACGCCATCTTTCTGTGCGATTCCGTGCAATAGAGCTGCGGCTGCCCTGGCTGCGGCGCCTTGTCCTCGAGGGCTTCTCCGCAATAACCGCACTCCCTGAAGACCCTGCCCTTTGCAACCGCTTCCGAGAACTGAAGCCAGATGGCGTCGATCAGGCGACGTGCGAAAACCAGGCGAGGGCCCTGCGCCGTGGCCACGAGTTCGGGCTTCAGACCGAGCAGGTGTCGATTGACTATGGACAGGAGAAGTCCTTGCGCTCCATGCTTCCTGCGAAGAGGGTCTATCCGTTGGCGTGACAGCAGGGGATCCTTATGCCAGCGGGTCTGAACCCCTTGGCTGGACTTGAAACGGCACCCGTCCACGGTCCACTCGAGACGCTGTTTCAGTCGTTCCTGGTCGCCGTCTCGCAAGAGTTCCCAGAGTTCGACGGCGGGCGCCAGTTCTTCGACCTGATGCTTCCAGTCTGGCAACCCTGAAGCACCCGACGACCAGATCGCTGCCGCATCGACGGTCTCCGTTACCAACTCGTTTAACTCAGCCGGGGCCATGGTATTGGCTCGTTCCAGGCTGACGGGCGGGAGCTTGAACGCCACCCTGGGCCGATTCAGTTCCTCTATCCAGCGCCGGCCGGGCTTTTCAGGTGGAAGATCGGACAGCATGAGCGAGACGACCACCCCGCCATGTTCGTCGGGGTGATGCAAGAACGGCCTTGCCAGTGAACGCAGCGTGCCGTATTCATTGGCGAACCGCAGCATACCGTCCATGGTGGGCGGTGTCCCGGCCAAAATCAGGAACAGGCGCTGCTTCTTTGATGGCTCGAACCAGCGGACACGGACCGGCTGCCTAGCCAGAATCACTGCTCCTGACTCATGTACTTCATAGCCGGCCTCGTTGACGGGAAACACTGAAAGATCGATCATAATGTAGACGTTATTATTCCCGCATTACCTGGAACACTCCTGCTGCATCCTGATACGATATGATCACTCAGTGACGCAGAGGAGGATACATGACACCAGCATCCCTGCCTGTCCCGGACACCCTGCATACGATTCCAGAGGCTGCCCGTGTGCTCCGGGTGTCGGTCCCCACCATGCGGCGTCTCATCTACCGACGACAGATCCATGTCGTGCGGGCGGGACGTACCATCCGCATCACAGGAGCGGCGCTCCGGGCGTATGTGGATCGACATACCGAGGCCCCCGTCGCCATAGCCGGTGGCCCGCGTGGTCGTCATCGACGTGGCCTGAATGCGCCGACCCCTGCTTCCACCGGCCGACCCGGCCGACCGGCCCAAGGATAGGAACGATGACAGCCCGCCTCATACCACCCCCCGACGTTGCCTGCTGGCTGTCGGATCGGATCATGGGCATGCCCCCTGCCCCAATTCCCACCGCCGACGAACAATGGACCACAGTCATGCAGTCCGTCCTGGCAGCCCCCAGCGACCCCATCCCGGTTCTCGAGGAGTTCCTGGGCCGAGACGGCCTGAAGGCCATCCTGGCCGCTCCACCATCCTTTGCGCCCGCCGCCGAACCCTCTCCCGCTCCCACACCGGCCGCCGAGCGGTGGCCAGCCCCTATCGGACCGGCTGCATATTACGGCGTGGTCGGCACCATCCTGCGGCTACTAGCGCCCCACACCGAGAGCGACCCAGCGGCCCTGCTGCTGCAGCTCCTCGCCGCCATCGGCAACCTGATGGGCCGCACAGCATACTTCGTCGCCGAGGCGACCCGGCACTATTCGAACCTGTTTGTCGTCATTGTCGGCCGAACCGCAAAAGGTCGAAAGGGGACGTCATGGGGCCACATCCTGGCCCTCATGACCATGCTCTCTGAGCAGTGGCGCCGGGACTGTGTCGCCAGCGGGATGCAGTCCGGCGAGGGGTTGATCCATCACGTCCGAGACCCGGTCATCCGTATGTCGGATGACGGCCCGGTGACTGAGGATCCAGGCGTAGAGGACAAACGTCTGCTCGTCGTTGAGACCGAAATGGCCAGTGTAATCCGTCGATTCGAACAGTCGGGTAACTCGCTCTCAGCCGTTATCCGGCAAGCATGGGACGACGGCTGCCTGCGCTCCCTCACTCGCAACTCGCCTGCACGGGCCACCGATGCTCACATATCGATCATCGGTCACATCACGCAGGACGAGATGCTGCGGGTCATGCCCGAGACGGAACTCGCAAACGGGTACGCAAACCGCTATCTGCCGGTCCTGTCCCGGCGGAGCCAGATGCTACCGGAGGGTGGCCGGAGCTGCAGTATCGACTGGACTCCGGTCCTGCATCAATTGGCGGCAGCGTGGGAACACGCCTCGAGCGTCGGCGAGCTGCGGCGAGACGCAGACTCCCGTGACATCTGGATCAGTGTCTATCCGCACCTGTCCGCCGACCGGGGCGGCATGCTCGGTGCGGTCACGAGCCGAGGCGAGGCGCAGGTCATGCGGCTGGCCCTCGTCTACGCCCTACTGGACTGCTCCTCGGTCATACGTCGAGAGCATCTAGAGGCCGCCCTGGCCGTGTGGGCGTATTGCGACGAGTCCGCCGCCATCATCTATGGCGACAGCCTGGGCGATGTCGTAGCGGACACCATCCTGCGGGGATTGCGCCAGCGTGGCGCCGCGGGCATGACCCGCACAGAGATCACGGCCCTCCTGCAGCACAACCGCACCGCAGCACAGCTAGATCGAGCCCTGGCCCTGCTGGAGCGGTGCGGACGAGCCCGGAGCGTGACCACCTCGCCCCCCAAGGGCAAGCCTACCACTCGATATTACGCCATCACGGCGACCACCCCCGCCCACGGAGGCGACCATGCCTGATGTCGGACAGACCCTCATGGACGTCTTGCAGGCCGATGGCGTCGACCTGCACAGCGACGGACACTGGCTGGCGGGTCCCTGCCCGTCCTGCGGTGGACGAGACAGGCTTATGATCAATCCCAGCCGCGTGATCTGGGCTTGCCGGTCCTGCCATCCGCAGTTCTCCGATGTAGTTGGGTATGTCATGCACCGAGACGGTGTTGGCTTCCTCGAGGCGTGTCGAACCCTGAGCCTCGACCCTGAGAATCCCCATCAGGATCGTGAGGTCGAGGATCGTTCTTCTCGACCTCCGGAGCCCGACCGTCAGCCGGATGAGTCCTGGAGGGCCCGGGCCCTGGAACTCTACGAGTTCGCCGAGCAGCGGCTCTGGAGTTCGGATGGCGACAAGGCCCGTTCCTGGCTTGCGGGTCGTGGACTCAGCGGCGAGACCCTTCACCGATGGCGTGTCGGATTCTTCCCTGGTGGCTATCTGTACGGGTTTCGCACCGAGGAACGGTGCGTCACCATTCCCTGGCTCCTGGACGGGCGTTTGTGGGGCGTTCGATGTCGTTACCCCTCCCTGAAGTCGAAATACAAGTGGCTCCGGGGCTCCGTCCCGACCGTCTACGGCGCCGACACCATGGCCGGGCACCGTATCGGCATCCTGACCGAGGGCGAGTTCGATGCTCTGCTGCTTCACCAGGAGGCCGGTGACCTGGTGGGTGTTGCCACCCTGGGCTCGGCTTCGGCCAGCCTGCACACTCAGGCCATTCTGCGCCTGCTGCCCCTCCGTCGCATCCTGCTGGTGCTCGATGCGGACGACGCCGGAACCGCCGGGGCTGCCCGACTGGGCACCATGATGGGCCGGGCGGTGCAGGTGCGGGTTCCGATGGGCAAGGACACCACCGAGTTCTGGCAGGCCGGTGGAAACGTGCGCCAGTGGGTGCGATACCTCCTGGCGGTGCACGGGGCAGAATCGGAGCCCGAGACGCCGTCCTGCGTTACGCGTGAAGCCTTCCTGGCCGAGGTCCTGGCCCTGTTCCCGGGGGCCGTGATTCTATCGGACGAGAGGACGGCGGCATGAACAGTCTTGAGGCCTTTGGCGTTCTTGCGTTCGCTCCGGGCCGGCCCCCGTGGAACCTTGGTGTTTTCCGGCGGGGGCGCATGTTGGCAAGGCGACTGAAGGATGAGGAGGAACTCTGAAATGGCAAGCACGACAATCGAAGAACGGAAAGAACGACAGGCAAAAGCCCTAGGTCTCAGGCGACAGGGCATGGCGTTCCCTGCAATAGCGACAGAACTCGGCATTTCAGTCGGTCAAGCCCATGCTGACTGCACCGCCGCCGCCCAGGCTGCAGGCGAGTGCCCCGAGGCCGAGCCGCCGGTTGAAAGCCCGGCTGAAACCCCTGCCGGTTCGGCTGAAGGCCCGCAAACGCAGGCTGAAAAGCTGGCGGAGGCAGAGCAGGAGCTGAACGCCGCACAGGCCCGGGTGCAGGCCATGAAGGCCGAGCAGGCACGGGCCCGGCAACGGTTGGCCGAGTTGGATCAGGCCCTGTCTGTCGTGTCGGAAGACGTGGCCCAAGCCGATGCCGTCAAACGTTCGATGGTGGCCGAAACCCGTGACCGGGCCAGGGAGACTGCTACCGACAAGTTTCTCGCCCTGGCCGACGCTCGCCCGGGTCTGGCGGTTCGCAGGTCCGCCGCAGTTCACCGCGTGCACAACGCTTTGAGGAGCGTGGCCCCATTCCTGGCCGAGCTGGTCGCATTGGATGAGGCCCTGGCAGAGAACTTCAAGGCGATTCGACAGGCGGGTCAAGAGGCCGGCCTGCTGGAGGGCGTCATCAAAGAAGCGACTCCCCGGCTAAGTTTTCCTCGACTTTCGACGACCGACCGAATCGACCGAGCCCGACCGTTCTACCAGACGATGCGGGAGGTTATCGAATTCATGATCAACAGCTACACGCCGGAGCCTCTGGTGCGACCTGGTCCGAAGGCCCCAACACCGGCACCGCTTCCGTCGGTGCGGCGGGCAAATACGGATACGGCGGACGTCATGGAAACCCGTCGTTTGGCGGAATAGGAGCAAAAGTACAATGGATGAACTTCAACAAAAGCAGGCGGTAGAGCAGGCCACCCTTCGATTTGCGGAGTCGCAGGCCGACCGATACGGCGGCAAGCGGCACAGCCCGGGGTGGTGGCAACAGTATTCGGCCGCCATCATGCGGGCAGGCCGGGACGGCTTGACACAACTGTAACGAATGAAAGGACGAACGAACATCATGAACCGTGAATTGCGAGAGATCGCCGATGTGCAGGATGAGTTGAGCCTGTCCCAGAGGGTTCTCGATAAAGACATCGCCCGGCTCAAAAAAAGTCAGGAGAGAAGCCAGAAAGCGGCGGCTGAAAAGCCGAAGACGCCCGAAGAACTCCGCCGGGAACACGAGGCCGACGTCCTGGCTTGCGCCGAGGCCGAGGCACTGAAAGCGGGCAAGCCCGGCAGCCAAGCCTACGGCCAAGCCAAGCAGCGGGCCATCATGCGATATAGCATGATCAACCCTGGCACCAGCCTCGCCCCTCCCGGCCGAGGCGGCACCCACCCTGGCCCTCGTGCGGGGGGCCAGATCGCCTAACATCTTGCCGGTCGCCCCTAATACGGCGCCGCTTTCGCCTGTTGTGTCGAATGCGGGGCGGTCGGCCCATCTTCTATAAGGCTGAAAGGGGTTCTCTATGTCAGTTCTTCCCGGTCCCGGTGATTCTGGCCGCCTAGATGCGTATCCATGCGGTGGTATGCTGCATCGGGCGACTCGACCCGTGCAGAATTTGACGGATGCGGCGACAGTAGCCGTTGATGCGGCAGCCGGTGTTGTTTTCCGCCTGGCCACCACGGCTGCCAGGACTATCGGCATCCCGACTCGTCCCCTGGATGGCCAAGAGATCACTCTAGAAGTAGCGGTCTCAGGCGGCACCAACCGAACCATGTCCTTTCAGACGGGCACTGGCGGATGGGACGTCGGCGGGGTAGCGATATCCCCTACAGTCAGCGGCACGACGGACTTTTCAAGGGTCAATACAACCTCGTCACCAACAAGTGGAAGCTGATGAGCCAGTCTGGATCCTCAGCTCCAACCGGTGGCGCAACATTCGTAACGATTACTGGTGTGCAAGACGGAACCAATGTCACCTTCACGATTCCTGCGGCGCCGTCTTCGGCCGGTAGCCAACAGTTCTTTCGAA
>DASYBA010000525.1:0-5366 GCA_036501005.1 Candidatus Xenobia bacterium
GAGCGTGCACGTGCCGTTGATGGTGCCGGTCTTGGCCCACACCGGCAGGCCCGCCAGTCGATACGACATGGTGCCGTCCTTGCCCGCCCGGGCCAGGGTCGACATGAACAGCTTGCGAATGGGCAGGTTATACAGCGCCCCCAGGTAGTCGACCATCTGGCGGGCGCTGATGCGATCCAGCACGGAGAGGCCGCAGCCGTCCGCGATCATCATGCCGGCCGGGTCGATGTTCTCACGGCGCATGAAGTCGTAGATGGTGTTACTGGAGTTTTCCAGCGTGCCCTTGCCCTTGACCACGTAGCCCAGCTCCTTGAAGACGTGCTGGGCGAAGAAGTTGTCGCTCTCCTTGCAGAGGTAGCGCAGCATCACGATGAGCGGCTTGCTCTTGTGTAGGGCCAGCGTCTGAAAATCGGCCGGCGTCTGCTCGTGGTCGGGGTCGACCAGGCGCACCGCCCCCACCACCTTGATCTTGTGACGGGCGAGCACGGAGTGGAAGGCCTGCAGGGTAAAGAGCGAGGGGTTGTTGACGGTAAAGGCCGAGCCGCCGAAACCGGTGCCCGAGATGTGGATGTCGTTGGTGCCGTACCGCCGACTGAACGCCAGGCTCCCGCCCCGAGACGACTTCTGCCGCATGATGTGAATGGCCGGAGACTTAGGATACGTCCGGATACCGCTGGGCTCCACATTGACGTTGACCAGGTTGCCGTTGAGCGACAGGGCAGCACATTGTGCCGCATAGTCGCAGTTGAGATAGCGCTGCTTCCAGCCGCGGCCGAGAAACTCCCGATCGAAGGCCGAGTCGTCGCCCACCAGGTCGCCGTCGATCTCGTGCACCCCCTGCTTGTCCAGGGCGTCGGCAAAATCTTCCAGCACGCCTTCGGCGGGCCGCTCCCACGGATCGAGCCAGCTCGGATCGCCCGTGCCCTTCAACACCAGGTTGCCGTGCAGCACGCCGGCCTGGACCGCGTTGGGTGGGGCCAGCAGCTTCGTCTCGTAGCGGTAGTCGGCCCCCAGGCGGTCGAGGGCCACCCCCACCGTGAGCACTTTGAAGTTGGAAGCCGGCATCATCGCCATGCTGGGATTGCGAGTGTAGGGCACGTGACCGTCATCCAGGGCTTTCAAATAGATGCCGACCGAAGCCCCGAAAAGGACCGGACTGCCCGCCACCATCTTCGCAATCTTCTGCCGCAAAGCCAGGACGCCATCGGTGTTGGCCGACACTGGCCCCAACACCATGCACCAGACCGCCAGCGCCCAGATCCCTCGTTTCACCACGCGACCTCCACAACCGGCATGATACCCTTAATCGGCGATGTCCTCGACCTATCGGCCATATCCTTAAACTTGGACGATTGCCATGGGTTCCTGCCAGTGCAAGAAGAAAATTCAACCCGGGCGCCCAGCTATCGAATAGCCGGCCCCGCTCGCAGAGGCGTTGGCCTCGGTGGGGGCGTACTCTCCCTGCATGGCCGCTCTGCCTGCACCGCCCCGCCGGGTCCATCGACGCTCCATCGGCGCTCGGCTGCCCGGCGTGCCCCTGGCCATCGCGTTCGTCGTGGTGACGGGGTTGCTGGCCTTTCGCCTGGTCAGCTCCATCCAGGTCATGCACGGCGTCGCGAGCTGGTCGGGCAAGGTCGAATCGCACGTCCAGATCAACGGCAAGCCGGCCCTCATCTGCTCGTGGCAGCAGGGCGATGCGGTCCGGTCCACCTCGTGGCCGGTCAGCCCACGGGAGTCGAAGGCCGTGGCCGACGGCGCGCCGGTGCAGGTCGTCGGCCTCGAGCCGCCCCTGGTCGTCCTGCCCGGGCACAGCCTGTGGAACCGCATCTGGCCGCTGGCCATCATCACCGTCCTGTGGGTCACCCTGGTGGGCTCGCTGGTCTATCATGCGGCGCTCGTGCCTTCCATGCATCGTCGACTGGTGCAACGGGGAGAAGCAGTGACCGGGGAGATCGTCACCGCGCGGCGAGTGCGGATCGGGCGGCAGGAGTCGCTCCAACTCAGCTATCGATACACCACCCGGCAAGGCCAATCGATCGATGCGAGCGTGCAGGTTCCAGAGCTGCCCGGGCTCAACGCCGGCCAGAAGGTCACGGTCCTCTACGGATCCAACGCCCGCCGGTCGCTGATTTACGAAGCCTGCGAATTTGAGGTCTCATGAAAGCCTGGATCGCCGCCTCACTGCTGCTGTGCGCCCCTGCCCTGGCGGACGTGGCCAACGGAGGCTTTTCCGGCCCCCATCGGCCCGTGCCCTCGCCTCGAGCTCCCATCACGGAAGGTGACCTGGCAAGCTGGCGTGTCGTCAGCGGCCCCGTCTACTGGCTGAACTTTCCACACTGTTCGGCGCATAGTATCGAATTGGGGCCCGGTGCCGAGGTGGCGCAGTCGGTGCCCACCGAGCCGGGTGTCCGATACGTGCTGCGGTTCCTCTTGTACACCAACTATCAGCCGCCCACGCTCAAGACCGTGGAAGTGACGGCCGGGGACCAGCACGTGGAGTTCTCGGACGATGCCGCCCGCGAGCTGCGCGCCGCGCACACCTGGAAGGACGAACAGGTGGTCTTCACCGCCTCTGGGCCCGTCACCGACCTGTCCTGGCGCGGCGAGGGAGCGCCGGGCGACGGGCCCTACATTACCGACGTGTGGCTGGCGCCCTATCGACCTGACCAGCAAGACGACATCGACATCCGCCGTCGCTACACCCAGATCGTTCGGGCCGTGCAGGAGCGCGCCGCCCTGGACGTCTACCGCCTGCAGACTCCCGACTATCGGTTCGTGCCTCGCCAGGGCCCGCCGGTCAGCCGACTGGACTTCAACGTCGACATCCACGACATGCTGGCCGGTGAACCCGACACCCAGATCACGGTGCTGGACGTCCGCCCGAACGGCGCCGCCATGGAGGCGACCATCGACGAGAGTCTCGACTACAACGACCACGGCAAGCGGGTGCACGACGAGGGCCGCCAGGTGGATACCTGGGTGCGCACGCCAGAAGGTTGGAAGCTCTCCCTGACTAAAGAGCTTGCCCCCACTGGTGCAGCTTCTCCCTGATAGCCCCCCGGTTCTGATACGCGATAGCGCCCAGGCCCACCACCGCGCTGGCGATGACGAGCGCCGGGCTGGCCGCCAGCGCCCCCGCGATGCCCAGCCCGGAGCCCACCAGTTTCACGCCTCCGATCAAGAGCGTCTCGCCGTGGTGCTGGCGCGCCCCTTCGACGACGTCACGGCCCCCGTCCAGGGGCGCACCCGCCAACGTGCCGATGGCCCCGAGCACGCCGCACGCGTGCAGCACCGGGCTGGCCATCGGAATGACCGCGGCAGCGACGACCAGCAACTTGCCCTCCGCCAGGAAGCCCGCCACGCCGCGCACGACGTCGACGGCGCCATCCTTGACTTCACCTTGATGCATCTCATGCCAGCCGTAGCGAGTCGTGATGGCGGGACCGATAAACGGCAGGACGCTGGTCGCGTACCGCTCCGTGCGTGCAAACTGGCCGTCGGCCGAAGAGGGGCGCGGCAAAGGCGTCGGACGCTTCGGCGCATGAAGGTCCAATAGGACAAGCGAAGACATGGCACACTCCTGATCACTCTATCTGCCCCCATCTTACCAGGACCGGGCGGCCAGACCCATTGCCGAATTGTTACAGGAGAACGAGCCGCCGCAACGAACGGGCCGCGCCATGAGCACGATACGGGTGGCGGTAACAGGCGCACTGGGGCGCATGGGGCAGGAAGTCGTCGGCGCCGTTCGAGCGCAACCGGACCTCGAGCTGGTCGGGGTTCTCGACCTGCCCGACAAGGCCGGCACAGAGTTCGCCGGCGTCAACCTGGCGGCGGGGATGGAAGCGCTCCTCGCCACCGGCCCTCACGTCCTGGTCGACTTCACCCGCTTTGACAGCGCCCCAAGCAACCTGCGGGCTGCCTTGCAGGCGGGGGTGTCGACCGTGGTGGGCACCACCGGCATTCCCGATGCGACCCTCACTGAGCTGGGGCAGCTCGCTGAAGCCCACGGGGCCTGCTGCTTCGTGGCCCCGAACTTCTCGGTGGGGGCGGTGCTGATGATGCAGTTTGCCCGGGAGGCGGCCCGCCACTTCGAGTGGGCGGAAATCATCGAGCTCCATCACGAGAAGAAGATCGACGCCCCTTCGGGCACCGCCATGCGCACGGCGGATCTCATGCGGCAGGCTCGGGGCAAGGCCTTTGCTACGCCGAGCGGCGAGACCCTCAAGTTGGAGAGCGCCCGGGGCGGGCTCAAGGAAGGCATCCACATCCACTCGGTGCGCCTGCCCGGCTATGTGGCGCACCAGGAAGTGCTGCTCGGCGGCGAGGGAGAGGTCCTGACCCTGCGCCACGACTCGACCCATCGCAACTCGTTCATGCCGGGGGTGGTGCTGGCCGTACGCCGCGTGCGAGACCGGCGCGGGCTGGTGGTCGGGCTGGAGAACTTCTTGTGAGCCTGGAACCCCTCGCGCAGGCTCTGCGCGAGCAAGCCCTGCGTTACCCGGAGGCGTACGAGGAGTCGCCGTGGGGGGAACGGGTCGTCAAGGTCAACGACAGGATCTTCCTTTTCTCGGGCCTCATGGACGGCGTCCTCCATCTTACCGTGCGGCTGCCCCACAGCGGCTTCACGGTGCTGGCGGCCCCGTTTGCCAAGCCGGCGGGGTACGGGCTGGCCCGCACCGGTTGGGTTTCCTTGACCCTCGACTCGGCCCGCACGGTGTCCCGCGACGAGCTGGTCGCCTGGATCGACGAAAGCTACCGGGCGGTCGCCCCTCGCCGGCTGGTCGCCGGGCTGCCCCCCGAGGGTCCTCCTCCGGCCACCGCCCACCGTGGGAAGCTCCCTCCGGTCAAAGCGCGGGTGGCCGTCGCCAGTGACGACCCCCTGCGGTGCGGGCGGGCTGAAACGGAATTTCGCCGGGTCGGCATCCAGGTGATGGCGTTGGGGGGCCCTCGCCCCGAGCTGCTGGAAGGGCTGGAAGCGGACCCCCCGGCGGCCCTCATCGTCGACGCCGGCCGGCGGACTCCGGCTGGGATCGAGCTGGCTAGGGTGTTGTTGGAGTCCATCCCCGAGCTTCCCATCGTGTTTGCCGGGGTGCGAGATGCCCGCATGGAGCGCCAACTGCTGGAGCAGATTCCGGGCGCCCGCTGCATCCGCAAGCCTCCTGGCGATCCCGCGCTGGTGCAGGCGGTAGCGCAGGCCATCCTGTAACATCATGGCCGGGGTGAGCAAAGCGTTCCTGCGACAGCTCTCCTTCGTTCTGACGATCTGGGCGGTGACGCGCCTGCTCCTCACCGTGGTGGGCTGCATGGCCGTGCTGGAGTTCGGGGTCTTCCAACCCAACGCCACCATCAACTTCCACTACCAT
>DASYBA010000526.1:0-2817 GCA_036501005.1 Candidatus Xenobia bacterium
AGAACGCTCGCTGCCGGCGGGCATCTGCCGTCGGCGTCCTCACAGCCAGGATTACCTGCAGCGGGCCAGCACCGAAGCCCCGGGTATACATCAAACCGTAGCCCTGGTTTCGCACCACGGCCTGCGCCTCCGATAGTGGGGAGCTCCACGCCGGCGCCTGCCACAGCAAGAAGCCGATGAGCAGGCCTCCCAGCATCCCTCTCCCTCTGCGAACCATGCCGCCAGGGGTTCAAGCCGTCCCCCAGCCGTTCCCGCCCAGTCACCCCTCTCTGCCCGGGCGCCCCCAGCAATGCGAGGGGCCAGAATAGGCCCGGCCACGGCCTGCGAACCGAGGCTGTGCTGGGGACGGCTGGGGGCCCTGGTGGACGGGGTGGATCCTGGTGGAAAACCGGGCCCTGCTGGGCCCGAGCCGGTGGCTCAGGCGGTTTCCCACAGGGTCCACCCCGGTCCACAGGGCAGCGACGGCGGTCTGGCTACGCCAGGGGGGGTACGGTACTTCCAAGTCGAGATTCAGCGATCGAGGAGCTCGCCCAGCAGCTTCTTGGTGATCTCCCAGTTATCTGGATCGGGTTGAACTCCAGAGGGCAACGGGGGAACCCGCCCCTGGCGCAGCCAGTCAATATGCCCTTGATCGGGCTGGCCAAACCCCGCTTTCCGACTATCCCAGCCTCGCTCCAGCCAGTCGCCGACCAGCTCGACTTCCCTTTTGGCATTGAACGCTCGACCAATCCCCGTGCCAGTGCCATCAACGAACTTCTGAACCTCACGCACCAACAGGATCAGCTCCAGGATCAGGCCATACAGCTCGCCGCCGGTCGTTGCTGTTTCCTCTTGAAGCTGCTCGGGATTCAGGTATTTCATCCGGTCGGTGTGCGCTAGTTGCTTGTCTCGAATCTTCTCGATAGCTTGATATCGGTTACGCAGGGCGTCAAGTACTCGCTTCTTGTCCTCGACGTAGGCGGCCACATCTTCCTTGCTTCGGCCATCAACATTCCAGCGGCTGTCCATCAGCAGACTGAGGCAATAGCCAAGACCTGCGGCGTCCTTGTGTCGATCGACGATTCTGGAGAGCAACAGGATCACGGAGTCCTTCAGCCCGTCGAGAAGCATCTGCCACAGCATGGGGGTGCCGGTCCACAGGTCTTTCCGTGCCGCTAGAAAGTTCGCGAGGCGCGACCATACGCAGAACTCCTCTCGTACATGCCAGAGCTGCCGCCGCAAGTCTTCGAGCACCTGCTGCAGCTCACCCAGTCGCCCAGGTGGCAGACTCTTGCCGCTCTTCCTGTCGCCCTTCATCGATCCAGCCGGCTCATCGCCGCCGCCATCTGCTCGTTGTTGATGTGGGCGTACCGCTCCGTCATCCGCAGGTCCGACTGCCCCAGGATCTCCTTGATGGTGGCCAGGTCGACGCCGGCCCGCCGCAGCCTGCTGGCCGTCGTATGCCTCAGGTCATGCCAGCACAGGTTCTCCAGCCCGGCCTCCCGCACCGCGGGCTCCCAGTAATCGCGCAGCCAGTTGCGCACTGCCAGCTTCCGCCCCCGCGGTCCGACCCACACCCACTGCTGGCCGGGGCGTTTGGCCGCCGCCAGCTCCGTGAGGATGGCGAACACGCGAGACGTCATCGGCACATGCTTCACCCGCCCCGGCTTCGTGTGGGGCACCGTGATGGTGCGGTGCTGGAAGTCCAGGTCGGACCATCGCATGTTGAACTCCTCCCCCTGCCGCAGGCTGGTGTTGATGGCCACCTCCACCTTGTAGAACTCCGTCCGGGCCAGGCCCAGCCGGTCCCAGGCGCCCAGGAGCTGCTCCTCCTCCGCGGGCGACAGCTCCCGCTTCCGCCGGTTGTCGTACCCCCGCATCAGCCCGGCCTGGTGGACCACGTTCTTGATGTCCCAGCCGTCCTTGATGGCCGTGTTGAGCACCGCCGAAAACCAGGCCAGGCGCCGGTCGATGGTCGCAGGGGCCAGGACGGGCGCCCACTGCTTCTTGAGCGTGCGGATGTGGGCGGCCGAGAGCTGGTCGAGGCCGTACTTCCCCAGGACCTTGCACCAGGTAGCGGCATGGAGCCTGTCGTCCCGCGGGCGCTTCTTGAGCGACGTCGCCAGGTACTCTTCCACGTACTGCTCGACCGTGGGGAACGCGGCTGGCACGGTGGCCCGGCCGTCCAGCGACAGTCCGACCAGGCGCTTCCGTTCCCGGATGGCCTCGGGCTTGGTTGCGAAGCCCGTCTTATGGCGGGTCCGCCCATCGGCGTCCTTGTACCGGACACCCCAGCCGTCCTTGTACGGGTAGACCCCGCGCTCGCTCTTGCCGACGTCGCCTTCGGAACCCCACTTCATGGCGCGTACCTCCACAGGATCGCCGGGCCACGAAGAGAAGCATCCAGTGTTCAGGGTGAAGGCTTGGCTCTCCGGGGTCAGGCTTTTACTTTACCCGCCCAGGGTTCTGTCGGGCGTGTCGGATTCCTCTCCTTCTGGTTGCACTTTTGGTTGCACCGAAGGTTCCAGAAGTCGCCGGAAATCGACCCAACCAGGAGGACCAGACCACAAACGAGAAACCTGCCCCAGTCCTACACCGCCGCAGAGAAACCGCACGCTATCAGGGATGACCATGCAGAGCTTTCAGCGCATTCGTAATGCGCAGGTTGTCGGTTCGACTCCGATCCTCGGCTCTGCACCAAAACCCCGTAGTAGCGAGGTTTTACTATCTCCGGTCACCTGCCTGGGTCGGTTGAACGGGTTGTGTGCCTATAGTGTAGCAATTCATGCGACCAATGCCCGGTCGGCGAGCCGGGGCGGAGGGGCGACCCGGTGGGTG
>DASYBA010000527.1:0-1567 GCA_036501005.1 Candidatus Xenobia bacterium
CCCAAACGGCCCCCGCGGATACACGGCGCCGTTGGCTGGCTGGTAGAGCCCCCTGCCCATGCGATCCTGCAGCAGCTTGATGGCGGCAAACGTCTCCTTGCCCGTGCCTCTCAACGCCTGGTTCACCGAGTCGGAGTACATCTGCTCGAACCCCTTGGCCGCCACGCCGTTGTTGGCTCCCTGGTCCTTGATGTTGAACTGGCGGATGTCGGGTACCGCCACCGTCGGGTACCCCCCTCGCAGCGTGCGAGGCAGCACGGGCGACACGGCCACGCCCCGGAACGTCGAGGCATCTTGAACACTCTGCGCCTGCAACGCCCGGTTCATCCACCCATCCGACAGCGAACGTCCCGGATTGCCGCTCTCCATGTAGTCCTGGGCGTCAAAGTGCGAGCGGGAGCCGTCGGGCGAGCCGCTCGCATGCACGACGGCCAGGTGCCCCTGATCCCATAGCGGTTTGAAGGCCTTCAGCTCGGGGTGGAGGCCGAACGTGCCGTCCAGGTCGATGACGCTGTCGTCCCCCTGCCCGGGCGGCGAGAGAGCAATGCTCTTGCGGGCCTCGTGGTAGAATGGGTCGCCGTACGGGCACACCATGTTCAATCCGTCGGCCGCGCCTCGTTGGAAAATGGCGACCAGGATCTTGCCCTTCGAGTGGGTCCCGGTCATGGCCACGGCCCGCCCCATGAACGCCGGTGCGAAGGCCAGGCCGAACAACGACAGAGCTCCGGACTTCAGGAACGACCGCCGCGTGACGGTACACTCGGCACATTCCTCATCCATGTGGATATCGACTTCCTGCTTCATCACATGCCTCACTTTACCGTCTTTGGAATTCGGGGGAACCGAGGATCAAGCCTACCAACCGCGTGTAATCCAGCTTGTTCTGTTGCATGGCCTGCTCCAGGCTGGTACGCGTGCCGGCACTGATGTCGTCGTGCAGAACTTCGATCGCCAGCTCGTCCACCGCCCGGGCATCGCCTGGTCCATCGTTTTTCACTGGGTCCAGGACGGGAGACAAGTCGATATACACGCCCGGCACTCGTCCCTCGGCCAGCGACAGGGAGAAGTTCAGGCGCTGCAGCAATGCCCCGGAGCTGACCCACGCATCGGCCGTGTCCTGGTAGCCGGTGGGCGGTTCGCACAGGTACAGGCCTTCACCCATCTGGGCCAACTGGTTAACCAGCGGCTTGCCGTCCATGACGTGGGCGTTGACCGCTCGCATGGCGCTCGCCACCATCTCGAAGGGCGTCTTGATCTTGGCCCGATAGGCCTCTGGCGACCAGAATTCTGGCGATCGATAGATGGTCTCCAGCATGGCCCGGATGTCTCCATCGGTCTGCATGTAGGTGGCCGCCACCCTGCGCACCAGGCCTTCGGGCGGGTTGTCCGATACGAACCGGCAACACAGCTTGGTGGCCAGAAAGTGAGCCGTGCTGGGGTGATGGACGAGGATGTCCAACACCTCCTCGCCGTCTCGCTCCCCGCCCCCCGGCGCAATCACGTGGCCGAGCACGACCTTCTGCCCCTCATCGTGCACCCGGGCCCGGAACATGAACTGTATCGGTTG
>DASYBA010000528.1:0-7915 GCA_036501005.1 Candidatus Xenobia bacterium
AGGTGCGTCTTGCCGACCCCGGTGGGCCCCAGAAACAGGAAACACGCCAGGGGACGGTCGACGTCATTGAGGCGGGCTCGGGCCCGGGCCACGGCGTCCATGACCACGTTCACGGCCTCTGGCTGCCCGGTCACCTGGCGGGCCAGGTCTCGGGTCAGGTGGGTCCGGTCGAACTCGCGCCGGTCGTCCATGAACGTCAGGGACAGGCCGCTTCTGGCCTGAAAGAAGGTCAGCAGGTCGTCTCGGCGCACGTCGGCGGAGGGGTGGCGCAAGGCGAGCCCGGACAGGAGCACGGCCACCTTGCCGGGAAAGGCGGCGCCCCGCTCGAAGCGACGTTCGAGGTCGATGGCCGCAGGCAGCACGTCGACGTCGAAGCGGCAGCCGTGGCGGGCTTCCAACCTGCGGGACACGGCCAGGCCGACCCGCCGGGTCTGCGGTTCCGACAGCGGGGCCACTGGCACGACGGTGAACAGGTCGGCCAGCCCCCGATCGCGCTCCTGCAGGCGGTGCCACGCCCCTTCGTTCATCTCCGCCAGGAAGCGCACTCGGCCGTCCCACAGATACGGCTTGAGCACGTGGGCCATGGACAGATCCGAATCGCGGTGCGTCCCGGCCGTGAAGAGCCCCAGCACGTCATCGAAGTAGAGCACAAAATCGCTCTTCTCCGCCTCGTCGAGAATGGCCAGCAGACGCTGCTCCCACTGTCCCACGATGGACATGCCCGACACCAGGCGGGCCGGCGAAAGCTGCCAGACCTGTTCTCTTGAGCTGTGCCGGCCGTGGCGGTCATGCGCCCGACGCCACACCACCTCGTGCACGACCGCGGTCTTCCCGCTGAGATGGGGGCCCAACAGAAGCACTGGCCGCCGGTCGTCGGCCGACAGCAGGGCGGCCAACCGCTCCGCCTCGACGTCCCGGCCGACGGCTCGGGCCAGGTCGTCGGGATAGAGCCAGTCCAGGCAATGCCCGACGCGGCGTAGCTCGGCCGCACCGCTGGCAACGGGGGCCGCCCCCAGCAAGGCCCGCAGGTCGATCGGCTTGGGCACGTGCACGGTCGGCACCTGGACCTGCACGGTCACCGTGGTCACCCAGGCCTCGCTGGGGCCGTCCGGCAAAGTCTCGTCCTCGTGGCGCGCCAGCCATGCGGTATAAACCTCGATGACCCGTTGCCGGAGCGGGGCGCCAGCGGTTTCGAACCAGAGGCCGGGCACGGTCGGCGAGAAGGCCAGACCCCGTCCCACCGAGACGATCAGAAGGCGCACCGTGCGACCGGCGATGGGGATCGAGAGGATGTGCTCCGACACGTCGGGACACCACGTCCAGCGGGCCAGGGAGCCATGGTCGGCCGCTTCGCCCAAAGTGTGGAGGTGGGTCCACAGCAGGCCCTCCAGGCGCGCCAGGGCCCGCTGGGCGCGGCCCGCCATGGTGACGGGGTCGGCAAAGAAAAGAGGACGGGCGCGGTAGCCGTCAGCCACGGACTCGACGTAGACGGGCACGGTAAAGTTCACGATGCGGGTTGTTCCAGCAGGCGCCAGGCTTCCCGCCACAAGCGGTCGTCCAGCAGGCGGGAGAGAAACGGGGCGAGGTCTCCCCCCATGGGCAGGTTGCGTCCGGTCTGGGGGTCGTCGGTCTCCTGGGCTTCCAGCCGGTAGGTGCGCCGGCGCGGCTTGTCGTCCGCGAACGCGCGCCGGTGGGCGTCCGGGGGCGGGGAATAGTCGTCCAGTTCTTCCTCGTCGACGTGCACGATGACGGCGTGCTTGCCGTCCCGGTCGGCGAAGGTATGCACGCCGGCCTCCCCGCCCAACCGATCCATGGCCAGGCGCCCGTGCAGATGAATGGCCCAACCCACCCCGCCCTGCGGGTCAAACTCCGCGCCCGGCACCGAGGGGCCCAGCGCGAGCTTGTCGCCCGTGGCGGTGGACGAGGCCCAGGCTCCGGCCATCAAGAAGTCGGCCCGCAAGGCCTGGGCCTGAGCCGAGGAAAAGCTGTCGCCGAGAAAGACCCGGGGCGACCCGATCTGCGAGGTCGTGATCTGCAGGGCGTCGACCAGCATCTTCGCTTCCTTGAGCCCCAGGGAGAGGTGCAGCCGCAGCAGTTTGATGAGCTGGATGGCGTCGGCCTCGGCCCGCCGACCGTGCAGGGCGACGGTAAACCCGGGGTCGGGAGTCACTTCCACGGGCGCCACCGCCACCTCATATCCGGCGGCCAGGCCGGCCTGGACATAGGCATGAGCCAGCAGGCCCCGATGGCGGACCGACTCGCCGTACACCCCGAGGGTGACTTCGTTGCCCATCCCAGTCTGCCACTCGAAGACCGATAGCACCAGATCCCGCAGGCGGGCCTCATGCGGGGGCACCTCGCCAGGAACCCCCTCGCCGTCCTGGTACAGGGCCAGGAGCACGATGTCTTCCTGCTGGCTCAGCTCGGTCGAGACCTCATCGATGTCGGCCAGCAACGCCTCCAACTGGGCTAGGAACCGCTCCTCCCACTCGGCCCGCTGGCGCTTTTGCCGCAGCCGCGCCAGCCGGTTGTGCAGTCCGGCCACCGCCTGGCAGGCCTGCAGTCGTTGCGCCTGCCGCCTCAGGGTTCGCCACGCGGTGACCGCCGCGAAGCCGGCATGGATCCGGGGGACGCCCACCGCGAGCGCCACAGCCAGGTTGCCCTCCACGACGGAGAGTCGGGCCTCCACCGGACGCTCTGACGGCACCTCGTTGAGCCGATCGGCCAGGGGCCCCAGCACCCTCTGCTCCAGGAAGCGACGCAAGGTGCGCGCCCCATATCGCCTGTCGAAGCTCTCTTCCAGCACCCACGGGGCGACGGCCTCGTCGATTTGAAGCTGCAGGTTTCGATACTTGATGCCGTCTCGGGCCAGCATGCGCTCCAGTTCTCGTTCGACAATGCGTCTACCGCCCTCCCGCGACAAGGGCGAGAAGGGCACGACTCTATCGATTCGATTGTACAGCTCGGGCCTCAAGAAGGACTGCACGGCGTGCACGAAATGCTGGTGCGCTCGGGCCGCACCGTCCCGGGACTGGACGAAGCCAGGTTCGCCCTGCAGCCAGGCCTGGGCACCCAGGTTCGAGGTCATGACCACTACCGCGTTGCGAAAGTCGGCCACCCGCCCCAGGGCGTCGGTCAGGCGGCCGTCTCCCAGCATCTGCAAGAGCAGGTCGAAGAACAATGGATCGGCCTTTTCGAACTCATCGAACAGCAGCACGCAGAAGGGCTGTTCCCGGACCCGTCCCACGAGCTGCCCTTCTCGCCCCACCAGACGGTCTATCGAATGGGGTTGGGCGAACTCGCTCATGTCGAACCGGACCAAGCGGTTCCGGTCGGCAAAGAGGTACTCGGCCAGGGTGCGGCACAGCTCGGTCTTGCCCACCCCGGTCGGGCCCAGGAAGAGAAAGGACGCCAGCGGACGGTGCGGCCGGTTCAGCGTCGCCTTGACGACGAGCAGCAGGTCGACGACGGCGTCCACGGCTTCGTCCTGCTCCAGCACGCGAGACGCAAACCAGTCACGCACCTCTTCCCGCACCATGGGGATGGCTGGGTCGAGCAGCACCCGGGGCAGGCCAGTTTCGTCGGCGAAGGCCTCCAGCACCGACGCCGGGGAGACCGGACCGGCCTGCAGAACGGCCCGCAGAAAGCGCAGCGGTCGGCCCGGCCAGGCCGAATAGGTGGCGTACCGCCGATGCAAACGCAACAGCACGTCCATGGCGTCGGCTGGAATGGCGGCGGTCTTCTCCAGAATGCGTCGGGCTGGGGCCTCGTCCGGCTCGGGGACGGGAAACTGGGCGAACGCCTCGATCAGGGCTGGATCGTCCCGGGCTAGCATGTCCCGTTGCTCCGGCGTGCACTCGGCGAGCACCCGGATTTCGCCCCGCGCGATGGCCGGGCGGAGCACGCTGGCGACGCCGTAGGCGTGGCCCGTCGACTTGCCCACGTCGGTCAGCTCCACCAGGTTGCCGACATAGAGAATGGCGCGAGCCTGTTTGAGTTCGGCCTGGATCCGCTGGACGCGGGCTTCCCAGTCGCCGAACCCGCCCATGCCGGCCACCAGGCGGGCGCCGCTCGTGCCCCAGAACGTGTGCCGGCCGAGTCCGTGACGATCTCTCTCGAGCACGAGCTGATGCACCCGGGCCGTCTTGCCGGTGCCGCTGTCGCCCACCAGGAGCACGCTGCGAGACGAAGGCGGCAACAGCACCTCGGCCAGGCGGCGCAGGTCGGCCTCCACCTCGAAGGCGGGGCGAAGGCGGGCCTGGGTCAGGTTGGTGGCCACCTCTTCCAGCGCCGAGCCCTTCTGTCTTTTCCGCCGGGCCTCGATGGCTCGCTCCCGCGGCTGATGAGCTTCGACGTTGAGCGTGACCGGGTGCAGCGCGACCTGGGTCGGGCGGGCCAAACACGTGAGGGCTTCAAGAGAGGTGGCCGCCTCGGTCCGCATGAGGGCGCCGCGGATCTCTTCCTCGAGGGTGGCGGGCATGTCCTCGAGACGGCGAGACTGCACCATGAGGGAGAGAGCCGGCACCCAGGCCAGGTGATGGTGAGATGCGGGCGACCAGTGCACGACGTGAAAGCGACACGAAACGGGGGTGGACCACGCAGGGTCCCGGCGCGGCGGCTTCATCTCGAGGGTGACCTCAGAGAGCGTTGCCTGTCCTGGGAGCAGCAGGCGCTGCCACGCCATGGGAGAAAGCTGCGCCGCCATGGCCGCGGTGGCGGATTCCGCGGCGTGGGTGGCCTGGCGCTCAGTCTCCGAGAGGCGCGACAGCCCAGGCAACATCAAGGCCTCGCCGACCCATGACTGGCCGTCCAGTTGCAAGAGCACCAGGGTGCACGGAAACCTAGCTTTCATCGGCTCGCACCGTTCGCTGCTTACGGCGCGCTAGCCTCTCGATTGGAACGGGTTGGTGCCGCCCAGGGCATCCTTCAGAAACTGCGTCTGCACGTTCATCTCGTCCAAGGCCTCGCGGCGGGCTTGCGATTCCAATTCGGCCAGGCCACGATCGAGAAGATCGATTTGCGCCCGGAACGACGCCCGAGCCGTATCGGAAGATGCTGCGTCTGGCGTGCCCGCCAGGCTCCGCACGTAACCCTCCAGGGTGTTGTCGGAATACTCCCCGGCAATGCCTTGGGCGCGGTGGAGTTCAACCGAGCCGCCCGGCGGAGGATGGGTGCCCTGCAGCAACCGATTGCCTCGTTCGCGAACCTTGGCCAACGACAGCATGCCCTCGGCATCGAAATCCGCCCACGTCGGCAGGCGGTGTTCGACCGAGCCACCGGGGAAGGAGAAGCCCACGGGCACCCCCGTGCCCATCCCAAGGCACACGTCCTGGGCTGTCCCGTAGGGAGCTGGGCCCTTGAAGCTGAAGCCGGCATCCATGAGCGTCTGGACGTGAGCCAGGCGTTGCGGTTCGTCAGGATGGCTCACCCGGGCTTGCACCGGCCGCCCCGTCGAAGCGAGGGTCGTCCAGGTGGCCAACGCCTTGTCCGGGCCGACGGAGGCGCACAGGTTGCCCAGCGCGGTGCGCTTCGTGACCAGGTCGGGCCCCGGCGGCACGGCCGCCAGGGACGGCCACAACTGCATCGCCTGCACCAGGGTGGTCTGCTGCGTCAGGGCCAATATCGTTTCGAGGTTGCTGAGGCGTCGGTCGTTGTCGGTACCGGGCCGCCCGGCGACCGCCAACAGCGTTTCGATAGGGTTGGCCGGGCGGGCCTTGGGCTGCTCCATGATCTGCCGCAGCAGCGGCGCCGCGGCCGGGGGCAGATCGGCCTCTCGCAGTTGCTGATAGACGCTCAAGGCGTTGTCCATCGTCTGCTGCAACCCGGCGGCGGCTCCCATGCGCCGAGCCGTGACATACCAGTCGGCTCTCTCCGCCCCCGTCCCCTCACCGGCGACCTGCAGAACCGACCAGGCCTTGAGCGCCTCGTCCAGATTCGGCTCTTTCGCCAGCGAAGTGAGGGCCGTCTCCGTGTCGCCTTGTGCGGGCGTGCCGTGCAGGGGCAACAGCAGCGACCACACCTGCTGGGCCGGCTTGATCCCGCCCAGGTGCGTCGCCAGCCGCTCCAAGGTTTCGAGTTCGTGGTGGCGGCCCTCGGTTTCGAGCGGGGCGACCTTGCTCCAGACGTCCTTCAAGGTCGGAAGATCAGCCTGATGGCCCAGCAGTTTGAGGAGGCCATTGCGATCTCCTCGGCTCGGGGCGCTCATCAGCAGATTGCGCAGACCTTCGAGATCCGGGGCCGTATTCAGCAGCCGCAGGCTCTCCGACGGCACCGCGCTCTCCCGAGCGATGCCCATCAGGTCGTCCAGCCTTTGTTCGTGCGCCACCGATTCGAGCGGCTTGCCATCCACCTTCAAGGGGCCCACCCAGAAGTTGGTGGCCTGCCCGACCGGCGCGGTGCGGTGAAACCGCATCTGGATGCGCTGTCCCGCCCAAGGACTGAGATCGATTTGATGGTCTTGCCACGCTCCCGGGTCGAAGGTGACGTCCATCGGCTGCCAAGACTGGCCGTCGGTGGTCACTTCAAGGTCGTGGGCGGCGGAGCCGGCCGTCTGGCACGTCTGAAACGTCACCGTCGGCGGATGATCGCGGTCGACCTGGAGGGCCGGACTGACCAGGTCATAAAGGCTGGTGGCGTTCTGGTTGCTCCAGCAGCGCCCTTGCGGATTGGCCATCTGCACGCCCCACGTGCCGCTGCCATTCCAATCGGTCGGCTTGGTGGCCAGCGCCTTGAGCGTCTGGACGCCCGTCGCATCCAGCTTCGCGTCGTGGATGAATCGATAGACCGGCAGGGGGCGTGTGGGCGCCACGTCTTGCGCCCACAGGTGCTGCTGGAATCGAGCGGCCAGGGTGCCGGTGCCGCGCATGCCGTCGAACGCCTCTGCCAGGTGGTCGGGCCCGTCGACTGCCACACGCGGGGCCACGAGCTTCGTCAGGGCATCTCGATCGCCGGGCGCAAGGTCCTGGAGCCAGGGCCACAACGTGACCGCACACTCCGTGCTGTTGAGGGCCTGTGCCACCTTCTGCAGCGGCTCCAGCGCTTGCCCGTCAAGCAGTTTGGCCGCCATGGCGATGCGGGCCGCATCCTCCACGGGAATTTTCTCGGCGCCGCTCTCCAGCCGGATGTCCTGGATGCCGATGCGATTCCCTGTCCCACCTGGCGGGGTCTGGTGGGAGAAACGGAAGCGGGTAGCCCGGTTGGCATAGTCTCCGAGCGGCACTTCCACGTCGGACCAGTTCTGGCTGTCGGGCATGCTTTGCAGGGTCTTCCAGGTCTTGCCGCCGTCGGTGGACGCCTCCACCGCTCCGGTCTCGCCCACTTGAACCCAGCTCTGAAAGTGCAGGCGGGCACCCGCAGGCACCTGCAGGGGGCTGGTCGACAGCACTGCGGGCAGGGACGTGGTGAAGTTCAACGTGCTGTTGGCCGCTCGGGTTGCGACCCACCCGGTGCTCTGCCAGCCACTGGTCGTGCGCAGAAGACCATCCAGGGCAGGCGGCATCTTGTCCAGGCCGGCCTTCCGCACGATCTGATACAGCCCCATCTTCGAGCTGGCGCCGACCATCTGCGCCCCCGCGGCGTTGTATCGATCCACGTTCTCAGCGACGTCGCCGGAGCCCAACGCGGCCCGCATGTCGAACGGGTTTACGTCGTTGCGGGCAAAAATGCCGACGAGCGCATTGCTGACGACGGGAAAGCGACCATCCTTCTGATGGGCCTGGCAGTCCGACCACATGGCGAGAGCCCGATCCAGGTGGGGCACCCGGCTGGTGAGCTGAGTGATGAGGGGCAACGCCGTTTTCGGGTCCTCCCCGGCCGCCTCGACGACCTGCCTCAACACGACCGACCGATTGAGCTCGCCTAGCGCGACATAAGCTCGCGGGGTGCCATGCGCCAGGTTGAACCCCTTCACGTAGAG
>DASYBA010000529.1:0-3121 GCA_036501005.1 Candidatus Xenobia bacterium
CAAGGCCACCCAGGACGCCGGCCGGATCGCCGGCCTCGACGTGATCGATGTCCTGGACGAGCCCACCGCTGCCGCCCTCGCCTATTCCTTCCAGTCGCAGGCCGGGGCTTCCGGCCCCGCCATCTTGCCCCTGGTGCAGAGCGCTGGCTCCGAGCGCACCGTGCTGGTCTACGACCTGGGCGGCGGCACCTTTGACGTGACCCTGGTCCGGCTGGCTGGCCGGCGCTTCCAGTGCCTGGCCATTGAAGGCGACGTTCGCCTGGGCGGCAAGGACTGGGACGATCGCATCATCGAGCACGTCGCCAACCAGTTCGCCAAGCGCCACGGCACCGACCCGCGCACCAGCCCGCAGTCGTTGGCCAACCTGGCGTCGGCGGCCGAGCGCGCCAAGCGCACCCTGAGCAAGCTGCCGCAGACCAGCGTCACCTGCTCGCACGAGGGCAAGATGCTGACGGTGCCGTTGACCCGTCAGGAATTCGAGACGCTGACCCGCGACCTGCTCATCCGCACGCGCATGACGGCCCAGCAGGTGCTGCGGCAGGCGGGCGTGGGCTGGGAACAGGTCGATCAGGTGCTGCTGGTGGGCGGCTCGACGCACATGCCGATGACCCGGCAAATGCTCCAGGAGCTGAGCGGCAAGCAACCCAACAGCTCGCTGGCGGTCAGTGAGGTGGTGGCCCGGGGAGCAGCCTTACATGCGGGCATCCTGGCCGCCCAGAAGCCGGCTTTGGCCGGCGGGCCGCAGGGGGCGGCACGCGAGTTGCTCGGTCAGGTGGTGGAGATCAACGTCAACGCCCACAGCCTGGGCGTTGAGGTCCGCAACCGCCAGCAGGAGCGCGTCAACAACGTGCTGATCGCCAAGAACACCCAGCTGCCGGCCGCCGCCAGCCGGGTCTACTACACCGTTGCTCCCGATCAGCGCGTGGTCCGCGTCAAGGTGCTGCAAGGCGAAGCCCACCGGGCCGAGGACTGCATCCCCATCGGCGAGTGCTGGATCGAGGAGCTGGCACCCAACTTGCCCAACCACTCGCCGATCCAGGTGCGCTGCAGCGTGGCCAGCAACGGCCTGATCGACGTGCTGGCCCTGGACATGACCAGCGGCAAGATGGCCCGCACGGTGATCCACCGCCAGAGCGGCCTGACCGACGAGGAAATGGCCCGCGAAGCCGAATGGGTCCAGTCGCTGCGCATTCAGTGAGGACGCCCCGCCATGAATGGCGGGTCTACACGCAAGCACAAAGCCCCCTACTGACCGCCGCGCAAAGGAGATCAAGTTTTCCTGATGCTCAATCCTGCCTGGGCGAAAAAGGCTTGGACCAAGCGGGGCTTGTGTCGGAGGCGGTCAACGGCGAGGTGGAACTGCTCATGGAGTTCTTCGAGGTCATGGGTCACGACGTTGCGCATCTCGACATTCTTGAGGTGGTGCCAGCCGCCCTCGTCCCAAGGGTTCAGGTCCGGCGCGTACCCTGGCATTGCTTCGACCACGATCTTGCCCTTGGACCCTGCCACGAACTCCCTGACCGCCACCCGCCGGTGGATGGGCGAGCCGTCCCAGATCACCAGCAACCGCCGCCCCGTCACCGCGCGCAGGTGTTCGAGGAAATCCATACAGTCCAGCCCATTGAGCGGCCTCTGCCGTACCAGCGTGTAGACCTTGCCTTGTGGCGTCATGCCGCCCATCACCGACAGGTGGTCGCGCGTCTGCTTCTCGCGGATGACCGGCGTCTGGGCCCGCGGGGCGTACGTCCTGACCAGCCCAGGCAGCAGGTAGAAGCCCGATTCGTCCTCGAAAACCAGTTCCCGCCGCTCCTTGCGCGCCCTCTCGAGCAGTTCGGGCCAGAGTTCGTCTCGCCAGCGGCTGATGGCCTGCTCGTCGCGCTGGATGGCGCGGCGGATGGGCATCTGGGGCGTCCAGCCCAACTCTTTGAGGAGTTTGCCGACGTGGCCCTTGTGGTAGCGGACGCCGAACTCCTCCTGGATGACCAGGGCGATGCGGGCGCAGGTCCAGACCTCGCCTGTGAAACCGTAAGCCTCAGCTCCATGCCAGAGGAACTCGGGGATGAGGCTCTTCTGAGCGTCGGAGAGTTTGGGCGGGTGGCCGGGAGCGGAGCGGTGTCGGAGGGCGTCAGGACCACCTTGGCGGGCGCGTGCCAGCCAGCGGCAGACGGATTCCTCGGAGGTGCCCAGTGCCTCGGCGATGGCACTCTGCAGCCAGCCTTGCTGCTTGAGTTGCCACGCCCTCAGCCTCCGCCACTCGCGCCAGTCGCCAGGTAGGAAGTGCGTTGCTTCCATACCTTATTGTAGGCGCAGACCAAGTTGACCTCCTTTGCGCGGCGGTCAGTAATCCGTCTGCAAGCTCAATTTCCGGCCGGCCAGCTTCAGCGCTTCGAGCTGCTTGATCAGCTCGGCACAGCTGGGGAAGCGGCGTTTGGGGTCGCCGGCCAACATCCGCGCCACGATGCGATCGAGACGGTCGGGGATACTGGGATTGTGCTGCCAGGGCCGGGGGAAACTGTCTTCCTCCTTGGCCACGATCAGATCGACCAGGGACTCACCCTTGTAGGGCAGCGTTCCCGTCAGCATCCGGTAGAGCATGCAGCCCAGGGCGAAGATGTCGCTGCGAGCATCGACGTGCCGTGATCCGCGGGCCTGCTCCGGAGGCATGTACAGCGGAGTGCCCACGCCGGAGCCCAGACGGGTCAAGTTCAGGGAGTCATCCTGGGACTTGGCCAGCCCAAGGTCGGCGAGCTTGATCTGGCCGTCGCGGGTGAGCAGCACATTGTCGGGCTTCACGTCGCGGTGAACGAGGTTCAACTGGTGGGCGTGCTGCAGGGCGCGGGCACAGGCCAGGGCAATGTGGACCGCGTCGGCCAGGCTCAACCGCCCTTCTCGCCGCAGCATCTCTTCGAGGCTGCCGCCATCGACATATTCCATGGCCAGGAAGTAGAAACCCTGGACAGCGCCGAAGTCATGGCAGCGCAGGATGTTGGCATGGTCCAACTGGGCCATGACCTGGGCTTCGCGCTGGAAGCGCGAGACGAAGCCCGGTTTGGCCGCCAGATGGCGGGCCAGCACCTTCAGGGCCACCACCCGATCGGCCGCGACCTGGTGGGCCTCGAAG
>DASYBA010000530.1:0-5169 GCA_036501005.1 Candidatus Xenobia bacterium
TCCCTGGTCATTCTCATCGTTGTCCCGTTTATCTTCAGCGTGCCCCTGTCCTTGGCGGTGAGCGAGTTGACGGCGGCCTTCCCGGTGGAAGGCGGCAACTACCGCTGGTCACGCATGGCCTTGGGCGACTTCTGGGGCTTCCAAGCCGGCTGGTGGTCGTGGGCCAGTGCGGTCGCGACCTCGGCCTCGTTTGCCGCCCTGTTTGCCGATTACGTCAAGGCCCTGGACCCCGACCTGACGGCCCTGCAGCACTGGATCCTGGCCCTCATGCTCATCTGGGCCATGCATTGGGTGAATGTCAAGGGCATCGAGATGGTCGGCAACTCGGCGGTCCTCATGAGTGCACTGCTGCTGGTGCCGTTCGTCCTGATGATCGGTCTGGGCCTCAGCCACTGGAACCACAACCCCTTCGTGCCCTTTACAGCCCCCGGCAAAGGCGTATTGGGCTTCGCCACCGCTCTTTCCACGGCCATCTGGCTATACTCAGGTTACGAAAAGCTGTCGTGCGCCGCGGAAGAGGTGGAGAATCCGCAGCGCACCTTCCCACCAGCCCTGTTTTCGGCGGCGACGCTTGCGATGCTCAGCTATCTCCTCCCGACGCTTTGTGCCCTGGCGATGCTGGGCAACTGGCAGGACTGGGGGAGTGGTTACTTTCCCAGCGCGGGCGGCAAGATGGCGGGCCCCTGGCTCCAGAATCTGACCGTCGCAGCGGGTCTCATCAGTAATGCCCTGCTGCTCAACGTGACCATGATGGCCGCCTCCCGGACGCTCCTCACCATGTCGGAAGACAAGCTGGCGCCCCCCGGTCTGGCCCGGCACAACCCGACGACGGGAACTCCGACGGCGGCCCTCACCGTCGGGAGCATCCTGCTCAGCGCCTTGGCCCTCATCGACTTCAACCAGTTGCTCGTCATCTACGCCTGGTTCACCATGACGGCCACCATGCTAATCTACATCAACGTGTTTCGACTCCGCCGCCTGCACCCCGAAGTGCCGCGCACGTTCAGCGTGCCCGGGGGGACCGGAGGTCTCGTTCTCCTGGCCCTGCCCACGCTTTTCCTCGCCATCCTCGCCTTGGAGAGCACGGTCGTCACGGACGGCCATTTCGACCTGCGTCAGGTCGTGGTAGGCCTCATGGCGACACTATCCGGGCCCTTGCTGTACGTGCTCCTGAGACGCGGCCGGCCCCGCCCGGAAGAGCACTCCAGGGATGCAGCTCTCGAGCGTGTAACCTAGACCCATGCTCGCTGCAGGGGAACGGCTGGCCGGCCACTATCGGATCGTGTCCGAACTGGGCAAAGGGGGTATGGGGCACGTCTACCTCGCCCACCACGAAGACCTGGATGCGAAAGTCGCCCTCAAGGAGCTGACCCTCCCCTTCGACGCCGACCCCGTGCATATCGAACGGTTTCGTTTCGAGGGGCGCATCCTGCACAAGCTGCGCCATCCTCGACTGCCGCTCGTCTACGACTTCTTCAAAGAAGGCGATCAATATTATATCGCCATGGAGTTCGTCGAAGGCCGCTCCCTGAGCCAGGTCGTGCGCGACGACGGTGCCGTGCCAGCCGGCACCTTGTTGAACTGGATCGACCAGCTCTGCGAGGTGCTGGACTATCTCCACACCCACGATCCGCCCATCATCTTCCGAGACTTGAAACCGCCCAACATCATGATCACGCAGGGCGGCGACCTGAAGCTGATCGATTTTGGCATTGCCAAGCTGTTCGACATCGACGCCAACGACGGCCAGACCAGCACGGTCATCCGGGGGGCGGGGACGCCCGGCTTCGCCCCGCCCGAACAGTACGGCGCCGGCACCGACGAGCGCTCCGACATCTACTCGCTGGGCGCGACCCTCTGGAGCGTCTGCATGTCTCGAATTCCCCCGCCGTCCGTGAACCTGGCGGCTGGGGCTGCTGCGTTACCCAGCCTCGAACAGGGCCGCCCCGATCTGCCCCCCCTCATCGTCAACGCCATCAACCGCATGATGGCGCTCAAGCGAGAAGAGCGTCCCCAGACCATCAAAGAGGTCAAGGCGCTGATGCGGGGGGTCCAGGTGCCTCCGGGCGCCGGCCTGACGACTGAGCTTCCCAGCCACCTGATGGAAGAGCCGCCCAGCGACCGGACCACCGTGCCGGCCAAGTCCGCCCGGCCCCAGAGGGCCGGCGTGCCGGTCTGGGTGCCGGTGGGTGCGGCCGGCATCGCCATCGCCGCGTTCATCGGATGGAAGGTTTTATCGACGCCAGCCCCGCAGCCGACCGCCGCTCCCGCCGCCACGCAAACGGTCGTGGTGACGGCGACCCCGTCCGCCACGCCGACCAAGGTGGCGGCCGTGACGCACACGCCGGCACCCAGGCACGTTCGAAAAATCGCCAAGCACCATGCCCCGGTGACGCCGCCCCACAGCCCGGTCGTGCCGCAGGCCACGCAAACGGTGGTCGTGATGCAGCCGGTGGCCCCCAACCCCGCGCCGGTGGCCCCGCCGCCACCGGCTCCTGCCCCCGTGTCTCCTCCGCCCCAGGCGGCCCTGCCGCAACCGCCAGTCGACACCTATGGACCCATTGCCGTCAACGTGCTGACCGAAATGCGAGGCGCCTTGGCCATGGTCCCCCCAGACGGCAAGGGACCCGGCTACGACAAGTTCCATGGTGCCGTCAGTGAGATTTCAGCTCGCCTGCAAGGCCTGTCCGGGACCCATGCATCCTTGACTGCCATGAACGACGCCCTGGTGCAGATGCAAAGCATCGATCGAACCTGGGGGGAGCAGGCGCAACGAGCGCAAGCCCTGTGCATGACACCTCCGCAGCCCGGAGGAGGCCCGCCGGGCCCGCCCCCGGGAGGCGGTCCGCCCGGGGGCGGCGGGCCACCGCCGCAGGATGAACAGATGGACCAGATGGCCCAGACCATGCAGACAGCCCGTAATGCCGCGGTGTCAGACCTGGATCAGGCGGAGAAAAACCTCCTCCGCCACGACTAGCGCTTGTACGGGTACCACCAGTCTTTTTCTTCCATGACGAAGTCCCAGTGGACGTGCTTCGTCTCGCAGAACTCGTCCAGGCCCTCTTCCCCAAGCTCCCGTCCCAGGCCGCTCATGCGCATGCCGCCGAAAGGTCCGGCGTCGTTGTCGGTCAGAGGATCGTTGATCCACACGCTGCCGGCCTTCACTTCTTCGAAGAACTTCTTGGCCTTGGCCGCGTCTTTGGTGTAGCAGATGGCGCCCAGTCCGAACACGGTATCGTCGGCCAGGGCGATGGCCTCGTCGAACGTCTTGAACGTCATGACGGGCGCGACCGGCCCGAACGTCTCGTCCTTCATGATTTCCATGTCGTGTCGAACGTCGACCATGACCGTCGGTTCGTAGAAGAAGCCCTTGGTCTTGTCCTTCGGGCGCTTGCCCCCCACCAGCACCTTGGCGCCGTCCTTGACCGCGTTCTCCACCTGCCGTTCTACCTTCTGTCGGTAGTGGTCCCGCGCCATGGGGCCCACGTCGGTGGCATCATCCATGCCGTTGCCGATATTGAGCTTCTTGGTGAACTCCACCAGCGCTTCGATGAACTGCTTGGAGATCTTCTGGTCGACATAGACCCGCTCCGTCGACGTGCACACCTGCCCGCAGTTGAGGTAGGAAGCCCACGCGACCGCCTTGGCAGCAATCTCCGGGTCCGCGTCGTCGCATACGATGAAGGGGTCCTTGCTGCCCAGCTCCAGGCTGACCTTCTTGATCCGTTCGGCGGCCAGGTGGGCGATATGGCGGCCCGTTTCGAGACTGCCCGTAAAGGCGATGAGGTGCGTGCGCGCATGCGAGACCAGCCGGTCTCCAATATCCTTGCCGCCCCCCGTCAGGATGTTCACCGTGCCCTTGGGCAGTATCGAGAAGATCTCGCCCAGCGCCAGGGTGGACATGGGGGTGATGCTGGACGGCTTGATGATGATGGTGTTGCCCGCGGCCAGGGCCGGCGCCACCTTCCACGACATCAAGAGGAGCGGATAGTTGTAGGGAACGATGCAGACCGTGACCCCAAACGGTTCCTTCAAGACCATGGAGAGCTGGGTCTGTTCGACAGACGGAATGACCCGGCCTCGCCGGTTGCGCCCGATCTCGGCGTAATATCGAAAACAGGATGCCACCCAGCCGACCTCGTCCCGGTTCTCCCGCAAGGGCTTGCCGCCTTCGAGGGTCAGGATGCGAGCCAGATCTTCCTTCTTCGCCTCGATGGCCTCAGCCACCAGGTGCAGCAGCTCACCTCGCTGGATGCCCGTCATCCGCCCCCACTGCTTGAAGGCGCGGTTGGCGGCGTCGACGGCCCGTTCGACGTCGTCCACCGTGGCGCTCGGCACCGAATCAACCACCTGTTCGGTGGCCGGATCGATGACCTGGATGCCGCCGCCGTTCTTCGGACCGACCCATTCCCCGTCAATGAACATCTGTTTCATGGCCTGGCCTCCTCTTTACGTCACAGCTTCACGCACGGTGGCGTGAACGTCGATGCCTCGTTTCGCCAGGGCTTCGAAGAACGGCTCCGGCGATACGCATTGTTCGGGCGACAACACGCCCCGATCGGGTATCTCGCCTGTCGCCATCATCTGCGCGACGATGGACGGCGGCACGCCGGTGTCCAGCGCCCCGGCGCTGACTTTCCACCGAGGGTGGGGCCGCACCAGCGCCTCCATGATGTAGGTCGTCTCCCGCCCCTGGCGCTCGCCGACCACGTCCACCCGGATGCAATCGCAATCGTTGGGGGCCTCCCCGGTGTCGGGCGGGGGTTGGCCCAGCACCGCGACGACCAGGTCGCGAGGCTTGACCGACATGTCCTTCACCTTCACGGGCGTGTCGCTCAACAGCTTAAGCTCAGCCAGGGTCTTCAACACTCGAATGAACTCCGCCGGGAAAGCGATACGGAACGTCGCCCGCTTGATGCCCTTGGCTTTGAACGAGATGGGAAAGGTGGCAACCTCGGAGTGAATGGTGTAGTGAGCAACGGCGGTTCCGATAGGGGCCGGGAACGTGATCTCCTCGTAGCCGGAGAACGGCGCCACCTCTTTCCACTCTCCGTCTTCGAAGACATAGGGTGGGATGACACATTCGTCGACGATGGTGTGGAACGAATACGGCGTGGCGAATTCACTGCTGCCGGACAGATCGACGGCGCCGATCTTGACATCCGCCGA
>DASYBA010000531.1:0-5540 GCA_036501005.1 Candidatus Xenobia bacterium
CGAGCCCGGTTGGGTCGGATCGACATAGTGCTCGCCGAACAGGCCAATGGGATCGTGGCTGGTGGCCACGTAGTAGATGTTGTTCGAATGGACGCCGGCATCGACATAGTCGCCGGGTGCGGCGGCGCCCGCCAGCGACAGGATGCGCACGTGCTCGCCGATGAGGGTCTTGTAGTGGGGGCTGCTCTGCGACAGCATGTTGAGGGCGAGGGCGTCTTCGGGGCCACCACCGCTGTGGGGGATCAACAGCATGTCGTGGCCTTGATCGAGCTGCTGCTTGTACACGTTGTAGGCCGTCTGCACCGCAGGATCGTTCTGGTCCACGCTGCTCATGCTCACGTGGCCCCCGTTTTCGACGGTTTTGGTGTCGACGTAGTCCTTGGCGACCCGTAGGACGTCCTGGTAGACGTGCGTGGACGTCCCCTCATGGATGCCGATGAGGGGTTGGCCTAGGTTGACGTCCCACGAGTTCTGATTCGACTGGAAGAACTGGTGGGAGTCGTGGGCGTAGCTAGGCACCTGGTCGCCGATGCCCTCGGTCATGATGACGACGCGGTTGTCTTTGACCGCGTTCGACGGGATGTTGTTGCCGGTCGGCGTAGTGCCGTTGCGGGTCGCGAGGATGTCGGCGGCGCCGTTCTGATTGGGATAGACCGCGTACAGAGTACCAGCCTCCTGGGCCGGCTCGTGGTCCGGATTGACCTGCAGGATGCCGTGGATGTCTCCCATCTCTTTCTGCACAGAACTGGGGACAGCCGCATGGGTGACCGTCGTCACAGCCTGCGCCGGTGGGGGGGTGGACGGCGCGGCCACCGCGGCCAGACCGGTGCAGGCACTGAGGGCGGCCAGGCCGCCCAGGGTGACCTTGGCTACGAGGTGTCGGTGATGATGGTCGGCCGCCACCTCTCTCGTATCGGCCGGGTCTGTGGACTCGGCGGGACGGGTCAACGGCGGGCGAGCGGGCGGCTCGGATCGGTGTCTTGACTTGACGTGCATGGTCTCTCCCGGAATCTCTCTAGTCTCATCATAGCGGGCCGGGGACCTGACCACCATTGACGAAATCACAACCATTGTTAGGATTGTGTAACAGATAGGCGTCGCGCCAGGCTCAGGAGGAACGCGGGGCGTGCCATGGAAACTTGAAGAAATCTACTAGAAGGCTAGCTGCATGAACTTTGTCTGTCTAAGCCCCCACTTTCCCCCCAACTTTCGCAACTTCTGGCGGCGCCTGGCCGAGAACGGCGCCACCGTCCTCGGTCTGGGCGACAGCCCGGCCGACGAGCTGGGTGAGGCCGGGCCAGCCCTGGCTGAGTATTTTCGGGTCGGCGACTTGCATCATTACCCTGACCTGGTGAAGGCCCTGGGCTGGTTCACGTTCCGCTATGGCCGCCTCGACCGACTCGAATCGCATAATGAATACTGGCTCGAAACCGACGCGGCCCTGCGCACCGACTTCAACATTCCGGGGCCCCACCGGGAGAATGTCGTCAGGGTCAAGCACAAGTCGCTGATGAAAGAGGTGTTCCGGTCCGCCGGCATCGACGTCGCCCGCGGACGAGTCGTCAGGAACCGGCGGGAAGCCGAAGCACTGGCCGAGGATCTGGGGTTTCCTCTCATCGCCAAGCCGGACGTCGGGGTGGGCGCGGCCGGCACGGTTCGTCTCAGGACGGGACGAGATCTGGTCGACCTCTTCGACAACAAGCCCCCGGCCGACTACATTCTCGAAGAGGAGCTGACCGGCACCCTGTGCAGCTTTGACGGCATGGTCGATGCGGAGGGTCACATCGTTTTCTACACGTCACACGTGTTCTGCACCGGGGTCATGGAGATCGTCAACAACGACGAGGACATGTTCTACTACTCGCTGCGTGAGGTCCCGGAGGATCTGGAGAAGGCCGGTCGTGCAGCGGTGGCAGCCTTCGGGTTGCGGGAACGGTTCTTCCATATCGAATTCTGGCGACGCAAGACCGATCAGAGCCTGGTCGCCATGGAGATCAACATGCGGCCGCCGGGCGGGCTGACCACCGACATGTTCAACTTTGCAAACGACATCGACGTCTACCGGGAGTACGCCAACCTGGTGACGACAGGACGCTTCTGGGCGAACTGGTCGCGGCCGTATCACGTCATGTATATCGGCAGGAAGAACTACATCACCTATAAGCATTCGATTGAAGACGTGGTCAGCGCCGCGGGCGGCCTGGTCGTCCATCACCAGCAAGTGCAGTCCGTATTTGCCCGGGCCATCGGCGACTATTGCGTCATGGCCCGCCACCCGGAGCTGCCGCCGTTGATGGACCTCATCCGCTACGTCCTGGCGTCTTGATGCACACCCTCAGCGAACGCTGGTTCAGCCCGGCACTGGACCAGGATATGTCGTTGAACATCTATGGCCACGGCGGCCAGCCCATCCTCATTCTGCCCGCCCAGGAGGGCAACCATCGGGAGTACGAGGGCTTCGGCATGGTCGATGCGGTCATCCCGTTTATCGAAATGGGCCGCATCCAGCTCTATTGCGTCGACTCGGTCGACGCCCAGTCGTGGTGCAACAACGCCATTCCGGTGCGGGATCGGGCTCGTCGCCACGTACAGTACGAGCGTTATCTGATCGACGAGGTGGTGCCCATGATGGGCGGCCGCCCGTGGGTCAGCGGGTGCAGCATGGGTGGCTACCAGTCAGCCAATTTCTACTTCCGCCACCCCGACGTCGCCAGCGGGCTGATCGCCCTGTCGGGCGTGTACGACTTGACCCTCTTCATCGGCGACGCCATGGACGAGGACGTGTTCCTTCAGGTCCCCCTCGCCTACCTCCCCGGCCTGAACGATGACTGGTACCTTTCCCGCTATCGGCAAGGGCGTATCGTCATCTGCGTGGGCCAAGGGGCGTGGGAAGAGCCCATGCTCACGCACACCCGGCAGATGAGGCACATCCTGGAAGCGAAAGGCATTCCCGCCTGGGTCGACATCTGGGGCCACGACGTCAACCACGACTGGCCGTGGTGGCGGGTCATGATGCCGTTCTTCGTGGAAAAGCTTTTGGCTAGCTCGGGCTAAGGGCTAGGGGTCTGGCCGCTGGCTCCCGATCCAGGCGCGGTGGCCTGGGCATTGGGCACGTGGTTGTACCTGTTGAGGTTCGGGCCGTTGCCCGGGTTCGGGTACTGATAGGCGGGAGCCTCGTCGGCCTCAGCCGGGCTGGGCGCCTGGCCCATGGCGTGCGCCACGAAGCTGACCATGCCATGGCCGCGGGCGTGCGTCACCTGGGCAAGCGGCGTCACCACGACGTGGTTGCCGTCGAGCCACTGCCAGGCGAAGGTGTGCTGTTCGCCGGAGCGCAGCGTACCCACGAACTGCCTGTCGACCGCCACGACATGGCCGGTGCGATTGCGTAACTGCACCTGCAGGGTCACGTCGGGCACGGCCTGGGAGGAAGCGTTGCGCACGACCAGGAGCCCGTGCACGAGATTGCTGCCCTGGCCGTTGGGAATGTAGTTCTGGCTACACGAAAACGATACGACCTTCACGGGATCGGCCAACACGGCCGTCGGCAACAACAGAGCTGCGGCCAGCAGTAAAGATGAGAGTCTCATGGGATGGCAACCTCCTGCTGAATCGATACCCGCTTCAGCCGAAGGGTAACCTTAGCCGAACGGCCACTTGCGCTTGCCGGACGACATCTTGTTGATCTCTAGAATCAACGCCTCGCGCTCCTGGCGGTCCTTCTCGCCCTGCCGCATCATGTCGCTGACCCGCTCGGTCAGTTCCCGCCGCTCCCGTTCGTACATGTGGACGCGGTCGTATTTCTCTTTCTGCTCCTTGTCCAGTTCCTGGGAGAGCAGCATCTTCTCGTTGTAGGCGTCTTCGAGCAGGCGGTCCTTGTCTCGCAGCGCGCGAGTCAGTTCCTCCATCCGCTCACCGTCGGCCGCCGCCGGCGCCCCCGGCTCGCTGCGGCGGCGCTGCGCTTCGAGGCGGGTCACATCGGACCGCAACCGCTCTCTGGCCTCCTCCGACTCCTTGAGGCGAGACTGCAAGTTCGCCAACTGCACCTGCAGCGCCCCGATCCGACCCGTATCGGTGGTCAATCGGCTCCGCTCGTCCTCGCTGTCCTTGAGCCGTTGCTGTACGGTCATCAGTTGCTGCTTGAGGGCATCGACCGAGGTCGGCTCGGCCTGCCGCTGTTCCTCGACGTCTCGCATGTGGCCGTGGAGCGTCGCCAACTGGGCCTGCAGCCCGTCGGCACGGACAGTCTCGGCTTGCCATCGCGAGCGCATGTCGTCGACCCCGTCCAGCCGCGCGGTCGCCTGCGACAGGTGCATCTGCAGGCGCTCCGCTTCCTTCATGAGGGCCCCACGCTGCTCCCGCATGGTGGAAAGCTCCTGCTCCAACTGCTCGTCGCGGCGGGACGTCCCCAGTGATCGCTCCAGCTCCTCCCGTAGGAAGGTCGACTCCTCCCGCAACCGAGTACACTCGTCGCTCAGCGCCTTGAGCTCGTCGGAAGGCGCACGGCGGGCCTCCGCCTGCGCCTTCCAGCGGGCTGCCTCATGCTGTGCCGCCTCCAGGTCCTTGTGGAGATCGGCCAGGCCGCCCAGCGGCCGAGCCTCCAGCTCTCGCCGCAGCACCTCGCCTTCAGTCTGCAGCGCGAGGCGCTGGCTGCGCAACACCTCAGCTTCGTTGCGCAGGTGGTCCATGTCGGACTTGAGCGCCTCGCGCTGGATGCGATACAGCTCGATGGTCGACTCGTGGCCTTCGGCTTCCTGACGAGCCGCGGCGGCTTCCAACCGCAGGGTGTCTCTCGTCTGCTGCAGGCTCTCGTTCTCCCGGGTAAGACGGTTGATGGTCTCCTTGAGGGCGTGTTCGATCTGCGCCCGGGCGGCCACGTCCTGGCGTAGTTTATCGACTTCGCGAGACAGGCTGGTCCGCTCCTCCTTCAAGTGCTGGTGGATGTCCGTCTCCCGCCCGGTGGCCTCCAACGCCAGTTGCTCCAGCTCCGCCTGCCAGCGTGCCGACTCGCTGGCCAGGCGCTCCTTGTGCACCTGCTCGGCTCGCGCCTGATCGTCTCGCAGCGCCTCGGCCTCAGCCTGCATCCGCGCATCCTGCTCCCGAGCCTCCTCGGCATCGGTCCGGTGCTTTTCAGCCTGCTCGCGGGCCGCCGCCACCTCGCCCTGCAGCCCCGCGAACGTGGCCAGCAAGGTCGTTTTCTCGCTGGTCACGACGCCCAGGCGAGTCTCCAACAAGTCAGCCGACGCGGCCTTGTCGCTCAACTGCCGAATCTGGTCCCGGGCGGCTTTCAGGTCCTTCTGGGTTTTGTCCAGGTCGGCCACCCTGGCTTGCAATTCAGTGTTCTCCGACCGCTGCCGCGCCAGGTCTTCCTGCAGGCGCTGCGTGCCGCTGTCTTGGGCCGCCGTCGCCCGCCGCACCTCGATCAGCTCCCGGGTGACCTTGTCCTTGGCCTCCCGCAGCTTGCGCAGCTTGCCCTCGAAGAGCTCAGTGTCAGCCTGCTCCTGCTGGCGCCGGATGTCGATGTCGATCTCCAGATCGGCGAC
>DASYBA010000532.1:0-5454 GCA_036501005.1 Candidatus Xenobia bacterium
CGCCTCGGCGAGGCCTTCCATTTCCGCGACCTCGAATCCGAGACCATAGACCTGCACGGCATTCCCGTGTCGGTTGCCACCGCTCGCACCCTATTTGCGATGAAAAGATCCACCGTGAGACTTCGTGACAGGTCTGACGCCGCTGCCCTGCGAGAGCGATTCGCCCTGGAGGAAGACTGAAATGCCTGTTCGCCGCTACCGGGATGTCAGCGAGATGCCCTCGTCTGCCTATGTCGACAAGAACGATCCTCGGCTGTTCGAGCGTATCGACGCCCTGCTAAGATTCTCAACTAGACTAACGGGCGAGCTTCCCATTCCGAGAGGCGTATTCAAGTTTCGAAACATGGACGAGTTGAATGCCCACCGGCTGGAATGGGACCGCCACCGCATTCAGGTCCTGCAGGAGCGGCGTCGGTCCAAGGCCCGCCCTATGTGACGGCCAGGCGGGCCGTCAGATAGGCGGTGAGCGCAGCCTTGAATTCTTGCAGCAGCGCGGGGCGTTCCGACTTCGTCGCCTGCGCCCACAGCGGCTGGAGCCCCTTGACGATCTGCAGGGCCACGTTCGCTACCCGGAAGGCTTCGGCCGCATGCAGGTTGGGATTCGAAGACCGGAAAAGGGTGGCAAACAGGCTTCGCAGCCGATTGCGGGCGCCCGGATCCCGGCGGTACTGGGTGGGCACGCTGAGCAGGACGAAGTAGGCCGGGCGGCGCTCCCAAAAGTCCACCAGTACGCTGAACATGCCGTCGACCAGGTGCGGGATGGGCACGCCGTGGGCCCTCTCGGCCAGTTCCATCCAGCGTGTGCCGATCTCGTCGCCATATTGCAGGCGGAGGGCGCGCACCACGGCCTCTTTGTTGGGAAAGTATTGATAGACGGTGCCGATGGAGGCCCCCGCCCGCTCGGCGATGGCCGTCATGGTGCAGGTCTCGTAACCGACCTCTGCAATGACGGTGGCCGCCGCCTCCAGAATTTCGGCGACACGGCGTTCTCCTTTGGCTCGCTGCGGGGTCCGCCGAAAGGACCTTGACATTTCTGAGGGCATGCTCATATTATAACAGAAGAAACCTGAGGAGGTCCTCACAATTGAACACGACGTTCCGGTCGCTGCGAGGCTACAACTACCGCATCTGGTTTGCAGGCGGTCTGGTCTCCAACGTCGGCACGTGGATGCAGCGGACCGCCCAGGATTGGCTGGTGCTGACCGAGCTGACCCACAACAACGCCACTGCGGTCGGCATCGTGATGGCGCTGCAGTTCGGCCCCCAAGTGCTGTTGCTGCCCTGGACCGGCATGGCCACCGACCGGCTGGAACAGCGCAAGCTGCTCATGGCCACCCAGGCCGGCATGGGGGTGCTGGCTCTGGGACTGGGCCTTCTGACGTTGGCCGGCTGGGTGCAGTTGTGGGAGGTATACCTCTTTGCCTTGATGCTGGGGTGCGTGTCGGCCTTTGACTCCCCGGCTCGACAGACCTTTGTCGGACAACTGGTCGGCGAGACCGATCTGTCGAATGCAGTGGCGCTCAATTCGACTTCCTTCAATGCCGCCCGCATGATCGGCCCGGCTGTCGCCGGCGTGCTCATCGGCACCATCGGGACGGGCTGGGTTTTCATGCTGAACGGCCTGTCGTTCGCCGCGGTCCTCCTCTCGCTCACTCAGTTACGGGCGGCAGACCTCCATCCGATACGAAGAGCCGCGACGGCGAGTCTGCGCGAGGGGTTTCAGTATGTCCTCGGCCGGCCTGACCTGGTGACCCCCTTGGTGATGTTCGGCATACTTGGCACGTTCGGTTGGAATTTTCCCATCTTCATATCGACCATGGCGGTGTCCGTCTTCCACGTGGGCGCAAGCAAGTTTGGGCTCTTGACCTCGATGATGGCTATCGGATCGGTGATGGGCGCCTTGTCGTCCGCGCATCGAACCCGCCCGCACATGGGCATCGTCGTGTGGGGGGCCCTGGCGTTCGGCATCTGCTGTGCGGTGGCCGCGGTGATGCCCAGCTTGGGGCTCTTCGGGATGGCCCTCATGGGCATGGGCCTGGCCGCACAGACGTTCAGTACCTCGACCAACGGCCTCGTGCAACTATCGACCGAGCCGGCCATGCGGGGCCGCGTCATGGCGATTCTCCTGGCCCTGGCCATGGGCGGAACCCCGATCGGCGCGCCCATGGTCGGCTGGGTAGCAGACCACGCCAGCCCCCGCTGGGCGCTAGGCGTCGGGGCTCTGGCCGGTTTGGTGGCGACCCTCTTTGCGCTGTATCGACAAAGTCAGCTCAAGCGTCAGTCAGACGGGCTCCACGACCCGATAGACGGGCAGGACTTCGCCCGAGGCGGGCGCGGGTAGAACGCCACACACCACCAGGTTGTCGTCGCTGCGGGCCTCGCACAAGTAGACGGCCACCGCACCCAGCGGTTGGTCCGTCTCGACCAGGATGGTTCCCGCTGGCAGCGTCCGGGTCTCATATTCGATAGCCACTTGCAGCTCGGTCTCCCCGTGCGACGACTCGAGGATCTTGCGACTGCCCTCGCCCGCCGTTCCCACCACCCGGGCCACCTCGACCGAGGCAGACCGGGCCTGCGCCAGGCGCCGAGTCTTGAGGCCGTGCCGCAGCACATGTTCGGCCGCCGCGCCGGCCTCGGGGGGCACGGCATAGGCCCAGGGTCGCGTCACGACCTCCGTCCCCACGAAGCTGGCAAAGTGGGGAATGCTCACCGCAGTCGGGGCCCCCTCCAGGGTCCGCGGCACCCGCGTCAGAATCTCGACCGGTTTCTGGAAGCGAGCCAGACGATATCGAACCGCGACCTGGTTGCGAGGCTGCTGGCTACTGGCCACCAGTTGGACGACGTCACGACCCCGTTCCGCCACCCGCTTCAGCACCTCGTGGAGGAAGTGGTACGTCGCCGAGACTCGTTCTTCAAACGAGATATAGGAATACGTCTCGATGAGCAGATCGCACCGGTTGGTCAACCCGCGGTAGTTGCTGCCGAAGCGTGGATGGTGTGGATACGTCATCCAACCGTCGCCCTGGCCGCCTTCGTCGGTGACGAAGTTGCCGTAGTAGAAGCAGTCGATGCCGGCCCGTTGGCGGGTCCGCTCGGTCACGATGGGCAGCACTTCCCGACGCATGAACTCTATCGGCTCGGTCCGGCCGCTGTGCACGGTGTGTGGAATGTCGTAGGTGAGGGCAAAGCGGTGCACGGAGCCGTTCGTCGAGTGACAGTCGACGGTGAGGTGGGGTTGCCACGGCTGGCAGACCTGGCTCTGCAGGAGGCGCATCTCGAGGGCCTCCTGCCGCATGTAGTCCCGATTGAGGTTGACGCCGGAGGCGTTGACCCGGGTGCCCACGCCACTGTCGGGACCCAGTTGCCCTTCCAGCGCGGCCAGGTTCAGGCGGCGGTTGTTTGGGTCGATACGCTCGTTGCCGTCGGCATTGAAGAGGGGCACGACGAGGAGGACCAGGTGCTGGAGGAGGTCCCCGGCGGTGCCGTCGAGCAGGTCTCGCACCAGCATGAGGGAGGCTTCCTTGCCCTCCACCTCGCCGGCGTGGATGCCGTTGATGACGAGGACGACGGGCAGCCCGCTGTCGACAGCCTGCTGCGGCGTCTTGACCGGCTTCTCGGAGAGGACCACGAGCGGCAGGTCCCGACCCTCCGGGCTGCTGCCGAAGGACGTGATGAACAGACGGGGGTCGTGCCGTTCCTGCAGAGTATGGAGAAACGTCATGACGTCGGCATGCCGGGAGGTTTCCAGGTAGCCGCTGGCTTCGGCACGGGTGAGCGGAGAGGTAGGCATGGCCGACTGTTCCCTGCCGCCTGCCCCCCCTCCCGCTGCCCGCGGTACCCACGTGACAAGACGGGCGCCCCCGCTTTACCCGTCTTCGATCAGGCGGCTCAGCCCCCCCGGGTTGACGATTTCGATACGCTGCTTGTGGGTGTGAAGATACCCGTCTCCATCCAGTTCCGCCAGCGCCCGCGTCACGCTCTCCCGAGTCGACCCCACCAGGCTGGCCAGCTCCTGGTGGGAGATGTCGGCGTGGTTCGTCGCCCCCGCCAGTTGCAGCACCTTGCGGGCCACCCGCCGGCAGGTGCTCAACAGCGCCAGGCTGGCCAGCTCCTCCGACAGGGACCGCACCCGGGCCGTCTGCGCCATCAGCATTTCCCACACGACCGATGGTTGATGCGCCACCAGGTCGCGGAAGTCGGACCCCGAGATCCACAACAACTCGCACGGTTCGAGCGACATGACCGTCGCCGAGTGGGTGCTGCGATCGAGTACCGACATGTCCCCGAGATAACTGGGCGCGGTCAGTACGTTGAGCGTGACCTCTCGTCCGTCTTCGTTGTTGAGCAGCACCTTCATGCGGCCTCGGGTCAGCAGCACGAGCGCATCTTTCTGTTCCCCCCGAGTCCACAGCACCGTCGAGGCCCCCAGGTGCCGTGGTTGCGCCAGCTCCGCCAGCGCCTTGAGATGCTCGGAGGACAGATGCGCAAAGAGCGGAACGCTCTTCAACATCTCTTCCTTCATGGCGCATCTGTTATCCACGCCCGCTGGTGCCCCTGCTTGAATTCTGTCCTGCTCCTGCACTCGGGCGGCATGTCCTCACGGCAATGGCGCCGCCTCACCGACCGGCTCTCCCCCCGCTTCGCCGTCACCGCATGGGACTTTCTCGGCTGCGGCGACAACCCCCCCTGGCCGCCCGGGGTGCCGTTCAGCTTCGAACAAGACCTCGATGCCCTCAAGATGGGTGAGCCCTTCCACCTGGTCGGCCACTCCTATGGCGGCTTCATCGGCCTGCTCCTGGCCCGCGCCCGCCCCCAGGACATCCTGTCCATCAGCCTCTACGATCCCACCTCCTTCGGCGTGCTGCACGACGACCCCGAAGGCCAGGGCGACCTGGCCCGCATCCTGGAAAACCCTGTCATGTTCGACGACGCCCAGGGTGGCCAGGAACCCTGGCTACAAGCCTTCGTCGACTACTGGAGCGGGCCCGGCGCCTGGGAAGCCCTCCCAGACGCCACCCGCCAGAGCTTCCGCCGGGTGGGAAGAAAGCTCTACTATGAGGCCACGACCCTCTCCCGTGAGCCCAGCCCCGCCGAAAGCTACCGCCACATCACCGCCCCGTCGCTCCTCATGCACGGCGAGCATTCCCCGGTCTCGGTTCGTCGGGTCATCCAGAGGCTCGGGCAGGTCCTCCCCAGAGCGACGGTCCAGCCCATCGCGGGGGCCGGCCACATGGGGCCCATCACGCACGCCGACGTCGTCAACGAGCTCATCGACGGCCTGGTCAGTGCAACACCCGGGTCTTGATGCTGGCCGGCAGATCTCGGATCCTCGCCTTCACCTCGTCCGATACTTCCTTGTTGATGTCGACGATCAGGTAGCCCACGTCCCGGTGCGTCCCTAGCACCTGGGCATCGACGTTGGCCCCCACCTCGTAGATGACCTTGTTGATCTCG
>DASYBA010000533.1:0-11284 GCA_036501005.1 Candidatus Xenobia bacterium
GGTGTCAATGAACGGTCAGCCGGCAGATTCTCTGCGCCGCTGCTGGTAGAGATCTTGAAGATCCGTGTCCGCCTCAAAAGCTGACTCGCGGATGTCTTCGTCCGTCATGCGATCCACTAATTGCAATCTCTCACTTACAGCCAAGATCGCCGTTATGTGTGCGCGAATAATCTTCTCAGCTTCGTTGCATAAATTGTCGATCTGACTCTCGGGCACGTTGTCAAGGGCTTGGCGATAGTCCGAGCCGGTATTGGTATCCCGTGAAAGAGCTTCTTTTCGGCTCAGTTTGGCAGCCCGGTCCATTTCCGGCCCAGCAAGAAAAACAACCGCCCTTTCCTCTTTCGTGAGGGGGTCGTGTCTCTTCCAGGTACAATGAGAGTCAATCATGCATTCCTCACAGCCAGCAACGTGATACAACGCCACGTGGTCGGCGTCCCATCCATGATGAAGCAACGCTATAGCGTGCGCCGCCTCATGGCGAGATTTGTGAAGGGGGCTGTTGAGGATGCAGACTTGTTCAACACTTAGACCAGAACCTATTGAACCCGGGATGGGATAGGCCCAACTCCCGCTTTCCAGATCACCCGACATCCGTTTTGCCCTCGTCGTCCTGGTGCAGCCAGGCCCACAGGCGCCCGGCCACCCTCTTGCCCACGCTACCCTCGAAGCCGGCGAGGTCGTGGCCGTGTGAATTTCGTGCGTCGGCCATGCCGGTAGCTACGGCCTTCTGTACGAAGTCGAAGAAAGCTGTCCGCTCACGGTGAGCGGCCTCGCGGGCCAGACGCTCCATCTCGCGCTGGCGCTCCCGAGCGACCAGACCTCGCAGGTACTCCGCCCCACCGTGCTCTGACACCCACTCGTCCAGCTTGTCGCCCAGAACTGGGGGCGCTGGCGCCGACGGTTCTGGAGCTGGGGTTTCGGGCAGGTCCGGCACGGGAATCTCCCCGGCCGCAATGGCTTCCAGGATGCGGCGAGCCCATCCGGCTCCCCCATGCTGCTGAATCCACGCCTTGGCCTCGGGGTTCAAGCGCAGGTTGAAGATCGGGGCGCCGTCGGCCCCTTCTGGGTAGAGTCTGGGTCGACCGCGCGATGCCATTTCCACCCTTCGATTATACGCCAACTAGAATTTCCTTGTCAATTACCGTAGGGTGCTATTGACAATATCCGTAAAACGGATTATTATGGACATGTCAGAAGCGAGAGCGACTGACGGAGACACCGCCGAAGCGGGCCACGGGCAAAGGCCGTGGTGACGGGATCGAACCCGTTCGTCTCCACCCTCAATTCGATACGAGAGGTGGATTTTTTATGTCTCTTTCCGCTACCCGCGAGACCGTCGACCAGAAGGCCGACCGCCTGGTCAACACCCCCGGCGTCGTGACCTGGGTTCACGGCATCTGCGTCATCAAAGGCGACCACGCCACATACACCGTCCGCCGCCAGAACGGCGAATGGACCTGCGACTGCCCGTGGAAGCAGCACCAGCCGCAGAGCAAGGCCTGCTCACATATCCTGGCGGCAGCCCTCACGGCCCCCGCTGCCCAGTCGGCTCCCACTCCCACCCAGCCGCAGACGGCCCTCCCCGCGAAGTCCCTCGACCAGATGCTGGCCGACCTGAAGACCTCCCTGGCGGCCTCCGAGCGCCCCTCGCACACCGTCACCCCGATGGTTGTCCCGCAGACCCGCCTGCCCCGCAACGTCCGGCGCCACCAGACATTCATCCGCGTCGACGACCCCCAGGAACTGGCCGCCCTGCGCCAGGTGGCCAATCCCTCGGTACGATACGCTGACGAGAACGGCGTCCAGTTCGCCGTGTGCGAGCAGGTCGTGCTCGACAGCGCCCTGGCCATCGTTGGGGGGTACTGCCGATGACCATCGCCGTCTACCTCACGCTCACCGACGTGGAGCGCCTGGAGCGCATCCGCAAGCACTACGACTGCGGCACCGACCAGGCGGTCCGGCTCGGCATCGAGTGCCTGGCCAACCGTATCGAGCACGCCCTGGAGCCCAGCCGATACGCCGAGACGGCTGCCTGCGACGACTGCGGCACCGAGCGCCACTACCGCGACTTAACGAACGTGAACGGCCGCTCCGTCTGCCTCGTCAACTGCGGCCAGGCGGTGCAGTCATGAAGGTTATCGGATACACCCGAGTCTCCACCGAGGAACAGGCCACGCAGGGCGTCTCCCTGGCGGCCCAGGCCGACAAACTGCGGGCGTATGCCGCCCTCTACGACCTGGAGCTCGTCGACGTCGTGGAAGACGCCGGGCAGTCGGCGAAGACATTGAACCGGCCCGGCCTGCAGCGGGTCCTGGAGCTGCTGCGGACTGGTCAGGCCGAGGGGCTGCTGGTTGCCAAGCTGGACCGGCTCACCCGGTCGGTGGCCGACATGGCGCACCTCATCAACGACTACTTCGGAGACCGGGCCCGCCACCAGGTCACCCTGCTCTCGGTGGCCGACCAAGTCGACACCCGCACCGCCTCCGGGCGTCTGGTGCTCAATATCCTGTCGTCGGTCTCGCAGTGGGAGCGCGAAGCCATCGGGGAGCGCACCCGAGCCGCTCTGGCGCACCTGAAGCAGGCCGGGGTGAAGCTGGGGGCGCCCCCGCTGACCGACGCCACGACCATCGCCCGCATCGTCGCCTTGCGCCACGACGGCATGACTTACCGACAGATCGCTACTGCCCTGCAGACCGAAGGCCGGCCCACGATGCGGGGTGGCCGCTGGGGTCCCGAGACCATTCGCAAGGTCCTGGGTCGCCAGACCAACGCCCTGGCCGTTCCGGCCTGAGCCACAGCACGATTCGGGCCCCGCCACCCGGCGCCGGCCCAGCTTTCCCGCGCCCACAGGGGGCGGGCATATCGAAAGGAGACACATCCCATGGCACAACGCAAGATCCCAACCCCATCCCCGAAGGGCCCCCAGCCGTCTGGACCGCCATCCCCCGAGCTGCTTGACCGATGGCGCTTCGAAGGCTTCCCGCTCACATCCAAGGGGCGACACTACAACCTGGCCGACCTGCTAGGCCGGTGGTTTGAGGAAGCCCGAGAACTGACCCAGTGCATTGCCGAACGCGTGGCGATGGATGCCGCCCTGGACCATGGGGATGAGCCCCCCACGCCGGGGTCCTGGCAAGAGTCCACCTATGCTGACTGGCGATGCCTGGGCATTCTGGCCCTGGCCCAGCTCAATGAGCTCCAGTATGCCTCGAAGCCGCTGCGGCAATACCTGGACGCCATGCGCCGGACCACGCCCCCGTGGACGCCGGAGGACCAAGCTGCCGACGACGCGATCGGCCGCGAGGCTGAGAAGACCGCCTGATTCGGACCCGCAGGAGCGGCCCAGGTTTCCCGCGCCCGGATACCCGGGCGGGGCATCACGCAAACGGAGGAACGCCACCATGTCACAGCCCAAATTCACCCAGCCGACCCAGGGTTTCCCGGACACACCCCTGGGGCGCCACCATGAGCTGCTCTTCAAGCTCAACACCCTGTCCGAGCTGGCCGCGGAGGTCATGGCAGGTACCTCTGGCCGCTTCGCTGCAACCCGCACTCTGGCTGATGTCACCTGCACGCTGCTGACGGAGCTTAACCATCTCCGGTCCCTCAATGATTTTCCCAACTTCTCAGCCCAGGCGGGTCCCCTTGAGATGTACCGCAAGGCGCTGGCGGCCGAAGGACCGGCCGACGCCGAGGACGAGGAGGCAGGCCGATGAAGCGCAGCGCCACCGCAGCCACGCCCGAGACCCTGACCGTCCAGCGACTGGTGCTGGCCGCCCCCGATGGCAGCCCCAGGATGGAGATGAGCGTCGGCAAGCACGGCATGCCGACGCTGCGGATGTTCGACCCCGCCGGTACCTGCCGCGTCGAGGTAGGGCTGGAATGCACCGATACCGGGGAGAGCACCTGGCCGCACGTACAGTTCAACGACAGCAAAGGCCGTTGGGCCTTCGAGTTCAGTCCCTGCGACCAGAACGTGTTGGCCGGCCTGAGGGTTGCCGGTGTGAAGCTCTGGGATGTCGACCTCGACCTGGCCCGACTTTCGAATGCCTTCACTTGTGGGCGGTCGTGACCCCGGAGGCCGTGCGGGCGGCCGGCACCGATGGGGGTGCCGGCCCCCTGATTGTAGCCGATGGCGGCATTGTGGTCCGGTGGCCATACACGAGTACACCTCAACAAGGCTGCATTGTCGAGACGCTGATCAGCCCCCGCGAGGTCAGAGAGTTGGAGCACGGTCCGGGCTGGGAGAGTCGTCGTCTGGAGTGGGCGCAGGCCGCCTGGGGCTGGATTTGGTCCCAGGAAGCCATCAACGGTCCGAGGCTGAACTGACGTGGCCGCCGAGCCACTAGCTGCCAAGGCCAAGCGCCTGGTCCGAGAGGGCCGGGTGCGGTGGCTCCACGCCTGCGCCGTCACGGGCGACTCGGGACAGGCGCACATCATCCGCCGGGTGGAGGGCCGGTGGACCTGCACCTGCCCTTGGATGACACAGGGCCCCGACGGCCCGGCGTGCTCACACATCCTGGCCGGAGTTCTGACTCAACCAGGTGGGCCGGAGCGGGTGCCGGCGGCGCCCAGGCCGGCTCCCAGGCCGCCGGGTCGACGTCGGCGAAGGCGCTGGCCGTGAAGAACCGCTCCACGGTCTGCCCCTCCTGCGGCTGCCACCTGGGCCGGCCACCTCAGCGCCAGGTCCGGTGTCCCCGGTGTCGTGCGACCATCATCCTGCGGGTGGTCCTGGTGACCCTGGCCCAGGCCGAGGCGATGGACGTGGAGGAGGCGGACCGGGAGCGGCGGGCCCGGGTCAGGTGGAACGGTGGTGCAGAGGGTGTCGGGTGTTCGTCGCACCTGGCGCCCTCTGTTCTTTGTGCGGCGGGGAGCCACTGGTCGACCCGGAGCTGCGGGGGTTGGAGCTGGGGTGAGTCCTCTGGGGCGCAGGGGTAGCGGCGGGTGAGATCCAACACGTCGATGGTTGCGAGCCGATGCCGGCACGAGACCCAGGTTCATCGCCTGGGTCTCGTCGCGTTCGTCGGTGCCTTTCACTCCCGCTCCGGTTGGGGCGGTACCCTCCTGATTCGGTCCATTCGGAGGAGCCCGGCGAACGCCCGGGAGGACTCCGGCACCCAGCCTCAGTTGCCCTGCCCGCAGCGTCGTGGCCCGGGCTGCCACCAGGCCCGAGACGTGTGCTGGTTGGGCCTGCAGGAGGGGCAGACGTCCTGGAGGTCTCGCGGGCAGATTGAAGCCCGCTCAAGCGAGAATTCATGGGGCTGGGCTAGAGCATGGGCAGGCCTGACGGCCGGTCATCGGTGGGCGGCTCGCCAGCCGGGCAGATCCGTCTCCATCACCGTCGGCCCACCCCTCAGGAGCCAGTGTCAACAGCCCGGGCGCCCCCTACTTTGTAGACGGGCCGGCGGGCGCCGGGGCGCTGTCCAGATGGGGTTCGTTGAGTTGACCGGCGTGCCCATCGCCGAAAAAGAAAGCAGGGCCTACGTCGCCTTCACGACGATCAGTCCCGCACCCTAAGCATAGTGAACATGGGTTCCCATGTCAACAAAATCCGCAAGAAATTCAATTCCGGAACTCCTGCTACCTGCCGCGGATGATTCCCATAGCGTCCTTACTGTAGGCCTTTGTGAACAGAACGGGCTGGAGCAGGTCGAAGGCCTTGTCGAGTCCATACCGGTTCTTGGATTCAAGCGGGACCTCCCGGCGCAGTAGTGCGTATGCGCAGAAGTCGGCCATCTGGATGAAGTACGACTTCTCCGACTTCTTGAAGAAGGGGTCTTCGATGATGCGGTCGAGGGTGATGTTCTTGGTCTTCTCACCGCTGTCTACCCATGTTCCATATCGGCTCGGGATCGGGTTGAAGACAGACATGCGCCTCGCCAGCCGGGTATACTCACCCTCTTTGCCCTCGTCAGAAATTATCAGGGCACGCGACTTTTGAGCCTCCGCCGTTCGATTGATGCGGTTCAAAAACCGCTCGAAGAGGATGTATTCATCGCTCGCTGGACCGAAGGCGTTGAAGACCCGGATTCCCTTTAGGCTGGCAACCATCAGGAGTGTTTCCTTGAAGATCTCGCAGCGCCGCCACTTCGTCACGACCTGAGGAGCGATGTTGCCGCGGCCACCCACGAATTCGGTGGCGTGAAATTCCTTCTTCAGGTAGATCCCATCGGTCTCTCTCAGATGTTGACGAAACGTCTTGATGGCTTGAAAGCTGTCACGCCAGACCGTCTCGTGGATCATCAGCGCCGAGAAACCCTTGGTTCGCGTGTCGCCCGAGTCGTCCATGTAAACCAGAAACATCGTCGATGGGTGTACGATACCGAACGTCCACGACCTATTGGAGGATCGAATTGTTAAGATTTTGCAACTTACACAGGTGACATCATCCGATGGCGCATTCCTGGGGCGCGTGGATAAGAAATCACGCAAATACTGAAAGTGAGGCGTGCACTATGTGCAACCATCCAAAGAAGCAACCTATCTATCGGGAAGTCACTGCAGACGGCGGAACCCTGGGCCAGCGCGTCGTCGGCTGGGAATGCTGCGAATGCGGTAAACGGCTGCTGTAGGACCAAATGTCAACGTCGGGGTGGACAGTCATCACCCCGACGTTTGAAACAGGCCCGGTTGGTTGCTAATACAACTCTATCGCAATATTGAATGCAATTCTCTAGGAACATGCCGTCATACCCAGAAGCGGTCGGCGCAAAGACCTCTGAGCCAGCGTGATAGGAGACGACATGAATGAACCGTGTACGCACCCGAAAGAGAAGATCGTCGCGTATGAATGGGGTGAAAGAAAGCCGCTCGAGTACGGGACGCCCGGCCATAGAGTCGAAGTCCCTTACCCACCGGAGCATCGGCGGGTAATCTGCGATGTCTGCGGAGAGGTGCCACCAAATCCAAGCCATCACACTGGCGCGCCGATCCGTAACGAACCACCGCCAGACCTTCATAAATAGAACGGGCGCTTGTCACCGTCCCCGCCTGAACACCAGCCCACCGCCTGGCCGGCGCTCCGGCCCGCCCTCCGCACGCAGCAGCGTGCCCGGCCGGTGAGTGCTGGGCGCGGGGGGCGGGATGCGGATGCTGGCGGCGCGGTTCTCCCCCTGCCTGGCCGCCTCTCTCGCAAACCACGCAGCCATGACACCGTCGTTCGTCGCTCCGAGCGGGGCCTGCCTGAACTCCTCGTGGGTCGCGCACCAGGCGCAGATACACTGGGGGTCTTCGTGCGGCCGCAGCCACAGCCAGTGACCCTGGGCGAACTCCGCCTCGAGGCTCCGGACCCCCGTCTGGTCCGCGTGCTTGTTGCTGCCAGTCGTGAAGGACTGTAGCGGGACGTCGGCCGTGGCCAGCCCGCTCGAGCGCATCCAGTCCGTCAGCGATTGCTGGTAGCCGTTGTTCTCGACCATCACCCGCTGGGGACGCCAGTCCCGGTTGACGGCGACAATTTCCGCGGCGAGCTGGGGGCTGCTCCACTTCCCCCGGCGGATGTCGACGGGGATGCGCCGCCGGCTCTGCGGGTCCACGGCGATGGTGAAGATGACGTTCCCGGCCCGGACATCGCTGGACAGGTCGACGCCGGTGAACTTCAGCCAGTCGGCGCCCACGTGGTCGGCCGGTCGCCCCACCTGGCAGCAGGCGAGGAACGACGGGAACCACAACTCCCCCTCGGTGATGGCTCGATTCCGATAACCCCGGTCGAAGGCGCGGGGATCCGCTACCCGGCGGCTTGCCAGCTCCGCCGGCGTGAACCATCCCTGGATGGTGAACCGCACCTGCCCGGCCTCCCCCTCGGTGGCGCCAGCGAGGCTTCGAAGCGGGTGCTCCGGGCTGCTGTTATGCAGCACGCAGTCGATTCCGGTGAGGTCGTCGGAGACCGACATCCACAGGAAGCTCCACTGCGGGTTCCGCAGGAGCTGGTGGGTCGTGTCGTGCTCGTGGTAGGCGGTGGCGACGTAGACCGCCTTCGCTCCGGGCACGAGGCGGGACATCCACTGGGTACCGAATGCCTGGGTCTTCTTCTGTCGCAGGGATGGCTCCCAGATGTCCTTGAGGTCGCAGACATCGTCGAACACCATGAAGTCCGATCGTGACCCGATACCGCCAGAGAAGACGCCCCACGCTTCCACCGTGGCATCCTTCGAGACGGCGTCTCGCTGGACCCGGAAGCTGTGTCGGCCCCAGTGCTTCTGGTCAGGGCGGAGATTTGGATAGACCAGCCGGAGGGCCGTCGACTGCGAAATGTACTGCTGGATCGCCTCCACGCGGGCCGTGGCGTTGTCGTCGTTGTTGCACACTACCTTGACCCGGGTGTTTGGATTCTGCCCGACGGCCTGCAGGACGCGCAGAATGGTCACCTGCTCCGTCTTCCCGTGCCCGTACGGGGCGACGATGCCGGCGTGTCGTCCGGTGGCGTGGCAGTGGTCGATATGGAGGTGGATAGCCTCGTGGAGCGCCGCCTGCTGGATGGCCTTCCCGCTGGGGTCGGTCAGGACGAACTCCGCCAGGCGGTTTACGTTGCGGGAGGCGCGGGTGGCCAAGGCCAGGGCGAGGGCCCGCTTACTCACGGGAGCCCCCCCCGCCCAGCCGACCGATGAGGGCTTCCAGCTCCTCGTCCGTCAGCTCGGCGACCCGGGCATCCCGTGACACGTTGACGCTCACGGTGGGCCCGTCTTTGAACAAGCCCTTGATTTTGGCCAGGACTTCCAGGGCTCGCATCTTGTCGTGGAACTTGATGCGGAGCGTCCGGATGCCCCGCTCGTTCACGGTCTCCTCGACGCCTGCGACCACCGCGGCCTGCTCGGGCGTCAGGTCCTTGGACGGGGTGATGCGCACCAGCGCCGGGTCCTTCTCGTCGCCAGGGCCCCAGGACAGGTATGCCCGAGGATCCTGGAAGGCGACGCGCACATACTCCTGGATGAGACGCTCGCCGCTCACCTCAAACGCCGCCAACACCCTGCCCTGGGCCGCGTCGATGGCCGCCTTGACCTCAACATTCTTCAACAATCTGGAGCCAATCCGGTCGGCGGTATGCTCGCTATACCCCGCTTTGATGGCTGCCTGCTTGGCGTTCCCGCCGTTGGCGACATAGGCCCCCACGAACATCCGCTGCCGGGAGTTGAGCCCGCTCCCGGGTGGAGTGCCGCCGCTGTCGTCCACCTCGTCTTGCTTGTCCGGCTCGATGCTGTCCATCGTCCCCGCCCTCCCTGTCCCCTCTCTGTCTGCTGCCAGTGTACCTGTGTACAGTGTACCAGATGCTTGAATGTTCCTCAACATGTATGGACACCCGGCAGACCATGAAATGTTGGGTTTTGTTGAGGTGGGGTCGAAGCAACGTCATATCCAGCTCTTAGGAGGATCGGACCGTGAACTACTTGCTTGCCTGGGTGTTCCAGCTTCTGCCCTACGTGAGGTGCATACCGCAAGCCACGTCGAGAGCCGCATCGGAGACCATCCCGGCCGGGTGGCCCTGGCCGACACGAACGTGCGGAAGCTCTGCGAGTGCGTGGCTCTGGAGCTCCTTCATAAGGAGGGCATGGTCATCATGAACAAGGTCTTCGACAAGCCAGCCTGACCGTGAATAAAGGCAAGAGCTGGTCTCGTTGACAGCTTGACCACCCATCGTACGGTCGTGGACAAGCCGATCCCCTCTGGGGGGATACCGTCAGCCATCGGGAGTGCCCTCTTCTGGCCGAGGTGGCAGTCCGATCGACTCCGCCACCCTGGAGATGGTCTCGCGATCCGCTCGCCGCAGATCCACCAGGTGGTGAAGCGCGCCCACTAGCCCGTTCAGCAGGAGCTTGAGGCTGCGCACCTCGGCCTCGAGTTCGGACACGCGGCCCTCCGTGCTCGGGGTCTGTCCGGCCTGCTCCCTGTCGACCCGCGCCAGGTCCGCGTCTATCTTTCGCAGCGTGGCCTCCGCCTGCAGTGCGTCGGACAGATAGACCACGGCTTGAACCGTCGCCCTCTGTATGCCGCGGGTCTCGTTGAGGAGGCTGGCCACCGCGTTCCAGTGCAGGCGCAGTAGGTTGCGGATCTCGTACCCGTAGACGGGCGTCGTGCCGGTCAGCGGCAGGGCATGCACCGCATCCAGATAGGTCGTGATGGGCTCCGGCGGGCGGTCTCCCGGTGCGGGCTTCAGGATGTCGCGCAGCCATGCGTCGGGGTCGAAGTTGCTTGCGTCCACGTCTCGTGTCCTCCTATCGAATCTATATCGAGTTGCTGATGTACGGCGACTGCCCCAGTACAGACGGCAGGCGACCGGTGGTGATGGCCAGATTCTTGCTGGATATCGAACTGTCCACCAAGCCACCCACCGACTGAAGGCCGTCGTAGCCGAAGGGGCGGCCCGCCTGTTGGGCATTTTGTTGAGTATCGCTGGTGGTGTCGATGCCCTGCACCGTGGTGACCTGGGGCTTTGCCTGGGCTGCCTTTTCGGCCATGTGCCGCATGGCTTGTGCGAGTGGTGTCTTCACGTGGTGCGCTCCCTTCATATTGAACGGTGTTTGTCACGGGTTGGCTATCGTCAATCAGTCTCCGCTCACGGTCCCGAAGAAGGCTGACTGCATGGCACGAGCATCGCTGGTGGATCGCCCCAGGTCAGGCTGTGAGCTGGTGGGCGGCAGGTAGGCTGGTTGGTAAGCCGACTGGTCGCCTAGCCCTTGGCCAGAACCGAAGTCTCCGATGAACCGACCACGGTCTGACATCTCCGCCAAGGACTGGAGAGGGGAAGCGTCGCCTCCCAGGCGTTCGTAATGCTTCACGGCCTGGCCCAGGCCATTCACGATGCGGCCGACGTTATCGGCGGCCCGCCCGAGGTGGTCAGCCATCTTGCTGGCCCCCATCGCACCGGCCTCCATGTGGACACCCAGCTTACCCGCCTCGACGGCGATGCGCTTGTTGATGTCGAGGAGCTGCTGATGGGCTTCCGTGTTGGGGCCGGTATCGGCTTTCTGCATGGTGGCCTGCAGCTTCTGGTCGGCCTCAAGCTGGAGCTGTAGACGGCGCTGCTGGAAGGCTCGTTCGATTTCCAGCTTCTTGGCGGCGTCGCCCGAATAGGTCGCCAGCATTTGCTTCTCTTGCTTGTCCAGTTCATCGGTCTCGGACTTGAGCGTCGACTTTACCTCGTCAGACGTCGCCTTGATGAGCTGCTCGGCGGCCTGGACCGCTTGGGGGCTGCCTGCGCCATGGGCGTTAACGGCGCTATCGAATGCACTCTGTGCCAGGTTCTTGGTGAACTCGGACGACTGCTTGCGGATGTCATCGAGCTGCTTCTGGG